>NZ_CAMQRY010000052.1 GCF_947036855.1 uncultured Clostridium sp. | reverse complement strand
GGTGTAGCAAAAGTTGTTGAAAAGTTTATTTTTAATAAGGAATAGATGATGATATAATTCGAAATAAGGGGAAGATTAGATTTTTAAGGGGTTGTGTTACAGAATTTGTAAAGTAAAGATTGATTTTTTTAGAAATAAAGAATATTATAAGAGATGGACAAATTTTAAACAGGAGGTCTTGATAATGAATCTTAACATAGTTTTATATCAACCAGAGATACCACAAAATACAGGGAACATAGGGAGAACATGTGTTTTAACAAATTCAAAATTACATTTAATAAAGCCTCTTGGTTTTGAGTTAGATGAAAAGAAAATTAAAAGAGCGGGACTTGATTATTGGAGTCAGCTTAATTTAGAAATACATGAAAGTTTTGAAGATTTTATGGCGAAGTATGGAGATCAAAGAATATTCTTATCTTCAACTCATGCTGAGGATTTACATTCAGATGCAAAATACCAAAAAGGTGATTTTATCATGTTTGGTAAAGAGTCAGCTGGTGTTCCAATGTATGTGCACAATCAGTTAATGGGAATAAGAATACCAATGATTGATACTTCAGATAGAAGTCTTAATTTATCAAATACAGTTTCAATAGTTGCTTATGAAGCACTTAGACAAATAGGATTTCCGAATATGAAGTAATGGGGGATTGATTCATGGATAAGATAAAAATAATAACAGATAGTACATGTGATTTACCGCAAGAGATAATTAAAAAATATGATATAGAGGTTATGCCAGTTTTAATTAATTTTGGTGAGGATAGCTATCTAGAAGGTATTGAGATAACAAGAGATGAAATGATGGATAGGATAGAAAGAGATGACTGCCTTCCAACTACAGCTCAAATAACTCCAATGAGATTTGAAGAATGCTATGGAAAATATATAAAAGAAGGTTATAAAATAGTTGCGATTCATATGTCATCTAAAATGAGTGGAACATATCAATCAGCTTTAATAGCTAAAAATGAATTTAATGATGATGATTTAGTTATAATTGATGCTTTAACAATTACTTCAGGTCTTGGAATGTTGGTTTTAAAAGCAGCAAAATTAGTTAAAGAAGGTCACTTAATTCATGAGATTGAAAAAGAAATTTTAACATATAGAAGTAAGATTAAAAGTGATTTGTTTTTCTTAAGTCTTGATAACCTTGTTAGAGGTGGAAGACTATCAAAAGGAAAAGCAATGATAGTTAGTGCGCTTGGAATTAAGCTTATTCTTGAAATAAAGAATGGTGAGATGGATGTTAAAAATAAAGTAAGAGGTTCAAAGAAGGCTATAAAAGAAATTATAAAGAACTTTGAAGATTCTGATAGAAAGTTAGACGAGCCTGTTATACTTATAAACTATGAAGGTGAAGAGATAGCGGAAGCTTTAAGAACTTATCTTGAAGATAATGATATTGAATATATTGAAACAACTGTAGGTTGTGCAGTTGGTATACATTCAGGAAAAAATGCTGGTGGATTCTTCTTTGTAGAGAATTACTAGGCGTTTATAATATATTTAATTAAAGCGACGTATACGTCGCTTTTTATAATTATGCTAATATAAAAAGTATTAAATTGATGTATTATTAAAAAAATGCGTGAAATAATAATAAAAAGATTGCTATATAGTGTTTTTATCGGTAATATAATTTTATGAATAGATGTTAGGTGCTATGCTTAATAGGGAAAGTTTAAAGCTACAGCCCCCGCTACTGTGTATAGGGACAAAGAGAACATATCCGCTATAATTTTTATAGTAAGGGTTCTTAGAGGATGAACTATAAGTCAGGAGACCTGCCTAATATCAAGTAAGTTAATCTTTCGGTGGGAAAGACTATAATAAAAGACTAAATTAAGTTTAGTTTTATTGTTATGCAGTTTTGTCCTCTTGAAAGAAATTTCAAGAGGATTTTTTAGTTGTTTTAGGAGGTATTTATGAAATTTAGAAATTTAATGATTCAGGGAACAGCATCTGATGTTGGGAAAAGTGTTTTAACAGCAGGTATATGTAGAATTTTATATGAAAATGGAGAAAAGGTTGCACCTTTTAAATCTCAAAATATGAGTTTGAACTCATTTATTACAAAAGATGGTAAGGAAATGGGGAGAGCACAAGTTGTACAAGCTGAGGCAGCAGGTATTGAGCCAAGAGCTGAAATGAACCCTATACTTATGAAACCAACTGGAGATAAGAATGCACAGATAATATTTAATGGGGAAGTTTATGGTGATTTGTCAGCAATAGATTATGATACTAAAAAAGTTTATTTTAAGACTAAGATAAAAGAAATATATGAAACTCTTGATAAAGATTTTGATAGCATAATTTTAGAGGGGGCTGGAAGCCCAGCTGAAATTAACCTTAGGGAGAGAGATTTAGTTAATATGGGAATGGCAGAGCTTGTTGATGCACCTGTAATTTTAGTTGGTGATATTGATAAAGGTGGAGTATTTGCTTCTTTATATGGAACAATAGCATTACTTCCAAAGGAAGAGCAAAAAAGAATTAAAGGTGTTATTATAAATAAATTTAGAGGCGATATAAAACTTTTAGAAAATGGACTAAAAATGCTAGAAGATTTAATTAACATTCCTGTTCTTGGAGTTGTACCATATTTTCGACTTGAAATTGATGAAGAAGATGCAGTTTCAGATAGACTTAAGGTGGTAAGAGAAACAAAGGAAGATGAAATTAGTGTTAAGATAATCAGAATGCCGTATATGTCTAATTTTACAGATTTTAATGTTTTATTCTCACTTGATGGAATAAATGCTAGTTATGCAAAAGATAAAAATGATTTAAGTGATGCTGATATTATAATAATTCCAGGGTCAAAGAGTACAGTAAAAGATTTAATGTATTTAAAAGACAATGGATATGAAGAAGTACTTAAAGCACAGAAGGAAAAAGGCTCTTATATTTTTGGTATCTGTGGTGGTTTCCAAATGCTTGGAACAGAAATTAGAGATACAGGGAAAATTGAGGGTGATATAGAAACTATAAAAGGGCTTGGTCTTTTAGATATTGTAACAGAGTTTGAAGATAAGAAAGTTATGACTCAGGTTAAGTGTTCTATAACAGAGGATGGAAGTTTGCTAAGTGGACTTGAAGATTTTACTGTTGAAGGGTATGAAATTCATATGGGAAGAACTGTTTTTGTTGGAGCTAATGCAAAAGAGTTCCTTAGAATTAAGTCATCGCTTGGAAAAAGTGATATGAGAGTAGAAGGATATAGCTCAGTTGATTCAAAAGTTTATGGAACTTATGTACATGGAATATTTGATACACTTGGATTTACAAAAAAAATAGCTTCTAATATAAGAAATAGTAAGGGTATTTCTTATAAAGAGAAAGAAACAAAGTTTAAGACTTATAAAGATATTAAAGAAGCTGAATATACAAAACTTGCTGCAATTCTTAGAGACTCTTTAGATTTAGAGAAAATCTATGATATTTTAGATGGTAAAGATGTAGGAAAAAATTATAAATAAGTTGCTATTATAAGCGAAAGCTTTTAATTATATATAAATAGGTGAAAAGAATAATTTAATAGGGGGAAAAAGATTTGAAATTTAAAAAATTAGCTATGGGGATAGCAATACTTTTAAGTACAACAACATTTTTAGCTTGTGGAGGGGATACTACAGGAAAGGAAGATGTTAAAAATCCAGCATTTAATGTAACAATTACTGATTCATCAGATTATACAGTTACAATAGAGAAAAAGCCAGAGAGAATAGTTTCATTATCACCAAGTACAACAGAAATTGTTGCAGCACTTGGAGCAGAAGCAAAACTAGTTGGTAGAACAGAATATTGTTCATATCCAGAGGAAGTACAAGATGCTACAACCGTTGGAGGAACTTCAACACCATCTCTTGAAAAAATAATAGAGCTTAAACCAGATTTAGTTTTAGCATCTACACATGCACCAAAGGAAGTTGTAGAAAAACTTAGAGAACTTAAAATACCAACAATTTTCTTAAATGAAGATGATAATTTTGAAGGAACATATTCTGCTATTGAAAAAACAGGTCAGTTAATAGGCGAAGATGCAAAGGCAAAAGAAATAGTTGATAGTATGAAAAAAACTAAGACTGCTGTTGAAACTGCTGTAAATAAAGAATTTGAAGGTAAAGAAAGACCAAGCATATACTTTACTAATTCTATTGGAGAAAATGGAGATTTTGCTGCTGGTGGAGATACTTTTATTAGTGAAGTATTAGAACTTGCTGGTGGTAAGAATATTGCAGGTGATGTAGAAGGATGGTCATATTCAAAAGAAAAGATTGTTGAAAATGATCCTGATATAATAATTGTTCCAGGTGGAGTTGGTATTAAAGAGGATTTAGTAAAACTTCCAGTATACAAAGATTTAACTGCTGTTAAAGAAGGTAATGTTTATGAAGTTAAT
This sequence comes from uncultured Clostridium sp., assembly GCF_947036855.1. Taxonomy (GTDB): domain Bacteria; phylum Bacillota; class Clostridia; order Clostridiales; family Clostridiaceae; genus Sarcina. The sequence goes on along the minus strand of NZ_CAMQRY010000052.1, from coordinate 12,572 downwards.
CAAGATGAGATATCAAGACAAGGACCAAGAGTTGTAAATGCACTTGAAGATATAGCTATAATAATAAGCCCAGAACTTGAGTATGAAAAGAATTAATTTAAATAAAATAGGAAATATAAAAACTTTATATTTCCTATTATCTATGTTAGTTATAATTCTTGGAATCTCATCAATAGCAGTTGGAATTGCTGATATAAGCATAAAAGAAAGTTTTGATATATTTTTAAGTAATTTGTTTGGAATGGGAAATGGAACGCCACAGGAAATAATTATAATGAAACTTAGAGTGCCAAGAATACTTCTAGCACTTATAACAGGAGTTAATTTATCGGTTTGTGGTGCAGTTTATCAGGCAATATTTAAAAATTCAATGGCAGACCCATATATACTTGGAGTTTCATCAGGAGCATCACTTGGAGCTGCATTTGCATTTTTACTTGGAGGAATTATACCTATATATGCATTTGCAGGTGCAGTAGTAGCTAATATATTAGTTTTTACACTTGCAGGAGTTAAAGGTAAAAGTTCAACAATAAGACTTCTTCTAGCTGGAATGGGAATAAATTATTTATTTTCATCAATGTTATCTTTAATAAGAGTTTACTCAAATGATAGAGAACTTGAACTTTTTATGTGGGGAATGGGAAGTTTTGCATCTGCAAGTTATAAAAGGGTAGGAATACTTTTTGTAATAAGCCTACCTATAATAATATATTTTTTTGTACATAGAAAAAATTTGAATTTATTATTACTTGGAGAAGATACAGCTAAAGCACTAGGCGTTGATTGTGTAAAACTCAGAAGAAAATTACTTGTAGCAAGTAGCATACTTATAGCAACAACAGTTAGTTTTACTGGAACTATAGGTTTTGTAGGACTTATAATCCCACATATAATAAGAATGCTTGTTGGGGCTAATTATAGAAAGAATTTTGTACTTACAATGTTTCTTGGAATGATTTTCATGCTTCTATGTGATAATATTTCAAGGTCGCTACTTCAAAATTCAGAGATACCAATAGGAATAGTAACTTCTGTCTTTGGAGCACCTTACTTTATGTATTTAGTTTATAAAGAGCGGAGGAAAGGAATACTATGATTGCTATAAAAAACTTGAGTTATAAAATTAATAAAGTAAGTTTATTAAATGATATAAATTTAGATTTTGAAAAAGGTAAAACTTATGGAATTATAGGACCAAATGGAGCAGGTAAAAGTACGCTATTAAAATGTATTATGAGAATTAATGAACCAAGTGGAAATAGCATTTTTTTAGATGATGTAGATATTACAAGTTTTAATATAAAATATTTTTCAAAGAAAATAAGTTTTGTGTTTCAAGAAAATAATAGAGAAGTAGATTTTACTGTTTATGAAATAATTATGATGGGAAGATATACTTATATGGATTTTCTAGAAAGCGAAAGTAAAGAAGATATAAAAATAGTAGATGAAATTATAGAAAAACTTGGGCTTATAGATCTAAAAGATAGATATATATCAGAACTATCAGGAGGAGAAGCACAGAAAGTTTTTATAGCTAGGGCACTTGCACAAAAAACAGAAATAATACTCCTTGATGAACCAACATCAATGCTTGATATTCATAATAGTATCGAAATTATGAATCTTGTTGAAAATCTAAAAAAAGAATATGGACTTACAATAATAATGGTGCTACATGATTTAAATATAGCTTTTACATATTGTGATAATATATCACTAATTGATGGTGGAAGTATTATAATAAGTGATGAAAAAAATAAAGTTATAGAAAGTGAGCGAGTAGAAGAAGTTTATCAAAGGAAAATTAAAATTATCAAAGATGATGATGGCTTCTATGTGGTTCCGAAAAGGAGGTGATTATAAATGATACTTGTAATAGGTGGAGCAAGAAGTGGGAAAAGTAGTTTTGCAGAAGAAAGAGCATCAAAGATTAGTGAAAAAAGTAAAACTAATGTTATGTATGTAGCAACTTCAATTGGATTTGATGCTGACATGAAGGATAGGATACAAAAGCATAAAGATAGTAGAAGTAAGAAATGGATAACTTTAGAGAAATACTGTAACTTTACTAGAGAAGATATAGATAAAGAGTGTAATGTAGTAATGTTAGACTGCTTAACACTTCTTATAAGTAATATAATTTTAGATAGTAAATATGATTTTGACAATATAACAAATGCAGAGATTGATAAGCTTGAAAGTACTGTGGAATTTGAAATAAATATGTTTTTAAAGATATTTGAGAAAAAAGAAATAATAATAGTTTCAAATGAAGTAGGGCTTGGGCTTGTACCACCATATAAGCTAGGTGCAATATTTAGAGATATAGCAGGAAGAATGAATCAACTTATAGCTAGAAAATCAGAAGAGGTATATCTTATGACAGCAGGAATAGCAATGAAAATTAAATAATAGGAGAACGTTATGAATAAATTGAAATTAATTCTAAGTTTTTTTACAAGAATTAATGTTGGAAAAGTAGAGTATACAGATGGTGAATTTGAAAAATCTATAAAACTTACTCCTGTAGTTGGAATAATAATTGGATTAATACTTTTAATTGCTTCTATTGTACTATGTAAAATTCAAAATAAACTTGTAGTTGGATTTTTAATAACGCTGATATATTTAATTGTAACTGGTGGACTTCACTTTGATGGACTATCAGATAGTTTTGATGGATTATTTAGTGGAAGAGATAAAGAAAGAATGCTTGAGATTATGAAAGATAGTAGAGTTGGAGCCTTTGGGGTTCTAGCAGTAGTATTTAGTATAATTGGATATATAATTTTCATAGGAGATGTAAGTATTGCAACTATAGCTATTTTTCCTATTGTGGGAAGATGTAGTTTATATATAGCAAGTAAGTTTGGTAGTTATGGAAGAGTAAGTGGAATGGGGCAAGTATTTGTTGAAAAAGGAAATACAAGTGGCTTTAGGAATATATTCATATTAATTAATATAGCTATTATAATAGTAAGCATTTTAACAAAAGAATATTATCTTATAGCAGGAACACTTGTAGCTTATATAATTTCTTATAGAATTGTGAAGTTTTCACATAATAAGATTGATGGGATAACAGGAGATATTCTTGGGATGATAGTAGAACTTAGTCAACTTTCATTTTTAATAGCATCATATATAATAGCAAGTTTTTTATAGGAGATAAGTAATGAGAGTTATTTTTATAAGGCATACACAAACAGAAGCTAATGAAAAAAAAGTTTATGGTGGACAAGTTGACTATAAACTTACAAAGCAAGGGAAATCTGATTTAACAAAAGCTTCAGAACTACTATTTGAATTTTATGAAGATGATATTAAAAGTATAAAAAAGATTTACACAAGCCCATTAAGCAGATGTACATATCTAGCACATGAGATAAATAAAAAGATAAACAAAGAAATTATAGAAGATATAAAATTATTAGAGTATGATTTTGGAATATTTGAAGGTAAATCATATTTAGAACTAGAAAATTGCAATAATTATAAATTATGGTGTAATGATTTTATAAACTTTGAGATACCAAGTGGAGAAAGTTTAACTATATGCAGAAACAGAGTTTCAGAATTTATAAATATATGTTTAGAAAATGATGAGGATATTATAGTTGTAGCACATGAGGGTATTATAAAACTAGCAATTTTAGAACTTTTAGGACTTCAAAATGAAATGTTTTGGAATTTTAAAATTTCAAATGGTGGAATCTGTGAGATAGAAAATAAAAATGGAATTTCATTCATAAAAAATATAATAAATAAGATATAAATAACATACACTTTAAGGAGAAAAATAATGAAAAATACAAATACGAGAAATAGAACGAGAACAAAAAAATTAGTAATGGCTGGAGTCTTAATAGCAATGAGTGCTGTACTTGCAAATGTAAAAATATTTGAAACAGTAGCATTTGATTCAATGCCAGCATTTTTAGCAGGAATAATACTTGGACCACTTGCAGGAGGAATAGTTGGGTTTCTAGGGCATTTTTTCACTTCAGTAACATCAGGTTTTCCATTAACAGTACCGATAAGTATGATAATTTCGGTAGAAATGTTAATAACTGTTTATATTTTTGGAAAGATATACAAAAAAACTAAAATAACTGCTATAATAGTAGGTATACTACTGAATGGACCGATTTCAGTGTATATAATAGCTGTTGTTCAAAAGGTAATTTGGGGAATGCCTATATATCCGTTCTTTATGACAATGGTATTACCAGTTACACTTGGAGCTGCCGCAAATATAATTCTGGCATGTATTGTCGAAAGGGGCGTAAAAAATGTTAATATCTAAATTTCGTGATCTAGTCTTAATGGAAGTATCAGAGGGAAAGGTTCTTACAATTGCATGTGATAGCTGTGGAGGAATTGGAAACAGTGAAAACGATGTTGTAAAGGTTGATGAGGAGATTGTTGGATATCTAACAACTAGAGTTTGTATGTTTGAAACTCTTAGTTATAGAGCGCTTCCTAAGGTTATAATTAATAATCTTTGTGTAGAAATGAATGGCAGAGGTGAAAAAATATTAAAAGGAATTCATAGAGCTATGGATGAATTTAATAGTTTAAACTTTGAAAGAAAACTAACAGAAGATAATTTAACTGGTAGTACAGAAGATAATATCCCAGTAATGCAAACTTCATTTGGAGTAACTGTAATAGGTGAAGAGGGTGAGGGGGAGAGATTATGGGAGATTGATAAAGATGATTATATAGTTGGAATAGGAATTCCACTTGTTGGCGATGCAGTTATAAAAGCAATGAATGAAGAAACTGATGAGATGATATCAATGAAATCGCTTAAAATAGTTTTAGATTATTCAAAGGATGTAATACCAGTAGGTTCAAAAGGTATAGATTATGAATTATCTGTACTTGAAGAAACAAATGGGATAGATATAGAAAAGGTTAAAGATTTAGCATTTGATTGTAAAGCTTCAGCTGGTCCAAGCACTATGGTTTTAGCTATTGTATCAAAAGAGATGATAGGTAAAATTACAAGAAGGATAGATGAAAGAGTTACTAAAATAGGAAGAGTTAAGATATTAAAATAGATAGTTACATTGACAGCATAGATAATATGCTGTCTTTTTTATTATAAATATGCAAAAAAAAGAACATTTTAAGTCATAAAAAGGAAAAATTTCTTCAAGCCTTGTAAAAAAAATATTTTTAGAGGATAATTTAAAGAATAGTGTGTAAAAAAAATATAGGATGAATGGGTGTTAAATATGGAAATGAATTTTAGCTTAACAATGTCACAAGAGCAAAAATTAGTTATGACACAGCAAATGCAACAGTCAATAAAATTATTACAAATGTCTACTTGTGATTTAAGGGAATATATAGAAAAGGAATATGCAGAAAATCCAGTTCTAGAAGCAAGTTTTAATGATATGGAAATACCAGAAAAGAAAGAGCAAGATAGAATTGATTATAAAGAGTTTATAAAATATTTAGAGTTTGATAATTATGGTTCGCAAAGTTATGGAGATTATTCAGGTGAAGAAAAAGCATCTCCTTTTACATTTATAAGTAAGGAAGAATCTCTTAAAGATTTCCTAAGTAATCAGCTTAGGGACTTAAATTTAACTGAAAGAGAGAGAACGCTTACAGAATATATGATAGAAAGTCTTAATGAAAAAGGGTATCTAGATATAACAGTTGAAGAAATTGCAATGGAATTATATGAAGATATTGAAGAAGTTGAGGTTGCATTATATATTGTACAAGCTTTAGAGCCAATAGGTATAGGTGCAAGAAGTTTAACTGAATGTTTAGAAATTCAACTTAGGAAAAAAAGAGAGTTAAATTTAATAACAGAAGCAATGATTAATAATCATTTAGAAGATATAGGGGATAATAAATATCAGATAATTGCTAAAAAATTAAAAATAAGCATAAAGAGTGCTCAAGAATATGGAGACTTGATTAAAAGTTTAGAACCAAAACCAGCAAGGGGTTTTTATACTGGTGAGGAAGTTAAGTTTATAGTACCAGATGCAGAAATCAGAAAGATTGATGGAGAGTATTTTATTATAATGAATAACAAGGTAATTCCAACGCTATCTATAAATCCTATATATAATGAAGTTCTAAGAGAAGATGATAAAGATGCTAAAGATTATGTTAAAGATAAAATGAATAAAGCTATGTTTCTTATTAAAAGTATAGAGCAAAGAAAATCTACATTATATAAAGTTCTTGAAAAAACTTTAGAATTCCAAAAAGGATTCTTTGAAAAAGGGAAAAAAGGATTAAAGCCAATGACTTTAAAGCAAGTGGCTGAAGCAATAGATATGCATGAGTCAACAGTATCAAGAGCTATAAGAGAAAAATATATACTAACTTCATTTGGTACTATAAGAATAAAAGATTTGTTTGCATCAGGACTTCAACAAGTATCTTCACATTTAGGGAATGCGAATGAAGAAGATGTGGCTGTTAGTAATATAAAAAGCATTCTTGAAGAAATTATAAAAGCTGAAGATAAAAAGAAACCATTATCAGATCAAATCATAGCAAATATGATTTGTGAACGAGAAATTAAGATATCTAGAAGAACAGTTGCAAAATATCGTGAAGAAATAGGAATTAAATCATCAAGCAAAAGGAAAAGATTTTAATGATTTAGTAATAAAACACTAAAGTTTTCATAATAATAAGAGTATATAAGTTTGAATACTCTTATTATTGATATTTGTATACGAAATATACTTAATTAGTTCATAAAATCTTAACAAAAAAACAAGGCAAAAAAGTGTGAAAATACTTTTAATTTATGAATTAATGGTTTATAATAAGCTTGTGGGACAAAAAAGTTTCAAGTGGGACTTTAAAAGACCAAAGGAGCTGTTGAACTTGCATAAGATATTAAATTTGCAAAAGAAAATTGTTCCAGAACTTGTAGAAGTTTTAGAAAAAAGATACTCAATACTAAGAACTATAAATTACAATGCACCTATCGGAAGAAGGATGCTTGCTAGTAAATTAGAACTTGGTGAGAGAATTGTTAGAACCGAAGTTAACTTTTTAAAAGATATGAATCTTATTGAAATAGGAACTCCAGGTATGACAGTTACAAGCGAAGGGACAGAGGTTTTAGATGACTTAAAATGGTTCATTCATGAACTAAAAGGATTATCAAAATTAGAACAAAAGGTAAAAGAGCTATTAAATGTAAGGAAAGTTATAGTGGTTCCAGGAAATGTACGAAGTGATAAAAGTGTATTACCTGATTTAGGTAAAGCTGCATCAGTTTATACAAGTAAAACTGTTAAAAATAATGATGTTATTGCATTAACAGGCGGAAGTGCTGTAAAAGAACTTATAGATAGTTTTCCTAAAGTTCAAAATATACATGGTATATTAGTTGTTCCAGCTAGAGGCGGTATGGGTAAGAAAGTGGAAACACAAGCAAATACCTTAGCAGCCAATCTATCAGATAAACTTAAAGGAAGTTATAAAATGCTTCATATACCAGAGAATGTTAGCAGTCAAATTTTAGAGAGCTTATATGAGCAGGAAGATATAAAAGATGTAATCAATTATATTAAAAGTGCAAATATATTGATTTATGGAATTGGCAGAGCAGACAAAATGGTGTTAAAAAGAGGGATATCTGAAGAGATACAAAATAAACTATTAGAAAGTGGTGCAGTAGGGGAAGCATTTGGATGTTACTTTGATGATGAATCAAAAGTTATATCAATTAGTGCATCACCTGGTATAAACATTAACTCTTTACAAAATGTAAGGGAAGAGATTGCAGTTGCTGGTGGAGATGATAAAGTCGAAGCAATAATAGCTACATTATATAATAATAATAAAGCTGTTTTAGTAACTGATGAATGTGCAGCCGAAAAGATAGTGAGTATTTTAAAAAAATAAAATTAATTAGCTTAAAGGTTTTAAGAAAATTATTTAAATCTTAAAACTTAAAATATATATTTTAATATATATTCCAATATTAGGAGGTATTTAGTTATGGCAAGAGTAGCGATAAATGGATTTGGTAGAATAGGGAGATTAGCATTAAGATTAATGATTGATAACCCAGAATTTGAGGTAGTTGCAATAAACGATTTAACAGATGCTGCAACATTAGCTCACTTATTTAAATATGACTCATCACAAGGAAGATTCAATGGAGACATCAAAGTTGTTGAAGGTGGATTCGTAGTTAACGGTAAAGAGATCAAAGTTGTTGCAGACAGAGATCCTAAAAACTTACCATGGGGAGAATTAAACGTAGACGTAGTTCTTGAATGTACAGGATTCTTCGCAGCTAAAGATAAAGCTTCAGCTCACTTAGTAGCAGGTGCTAAAAAAGTTGTTATATCAGCTCCAGCTGGTAGCGACGTTCCAACTGTTGTTTACAACGTAAACCACGATATATTAAAAGCTGAAGATACAGTTATATCAGGTGCTTCATGTACTACAAACTGTTTAGCTCCAATGGTTGATGTTTTAAACAAACAATTCGGATTAAACAAAGGATTTATGACAACAATACACGCGTACACTAATGATCAAAATACATTAGACGCTCCACACGCTAAAGGTGATTTAAGAAGAGGAAGAGCTGCTGCAAACAGTATCGTTCCAAATACAACAGGTGCTGCTAAAGCTATCGGTTTAGTTATTCCAGAATTAGCTGGTAAATTAGACGGAAACGCTCAAAGAGTTCCAGTTTTAACAGGATCATTAACAGAACTTGTTTGTGATTTAGGTAAAAACGTAACAGTTGAACAAATAAATGCTGCTATGGCTGCTGCTGCAAACGAATCATTCGGATACACAGAAGATCCTATCGTATCATGTGACGTAATAGGAATTTCATTCGGATCATTATTCGATGCTACACAAACAAAAATCATGGAAGTTAACGGACAACAATTAGTTAAAGTTGCTTCATGGTATGATAACGAAATGTCATACACAAACCAATTAGTAAGAACATTAAAATTCGTAGTTTCTAAATAATTTTAGAAAATTGAATATTAATATTTAAATAAAAGGAGGCCTGGTTTTGTAGTTAAGACTATAAGCTGGGTCTCTTTTATAAAATAAAAAGCTATTTGTTATAAAAATATTTTAAAGAGGTGAACGGTATGAACTTCAATAAGAAAACTGTAGAAGATATACAAGTAAAAGGGAAAAAAGTTTTAGTTAGATGTGACTTTAACGTACCATTAAATGATGGTGTTATTACAGATGTAAATAGATTAGTTGGAGCTATGCCTACAATTAAATATTTAGTTGAAAATGGAGCTAAAGTTATACTTTGCTCACACATGGGTAAACCAAAAGGTGAAGCTAAGCCAGAATTATCATTAGCACCAGTTGCTAAAGAATTATCAAAAATGCTTGGTAAAGAAGTAGTTTTCGCTGCTGATGATATAGTTGTTGGTGAAAATGCTAAGAAAGCTGTTTCAGAAATGAAAGCTGGAGATGTTGTTTTATTAGAAAACACAAGATTCAGAAAAGAAGAAACTAAAAATGGTGAAGCATTCTCAAAAGAACTTGCTAGCCTTGCTGAAATGTTCGTAAACGATGCGTTTGGAACAGCACACAGAGCACACTGTTCAACAGTTGGTGTTACTGAGTACTTAAACCCATCAGTATGCGGATACTTAATCCAAAAAGAGCTTAAATTCTTAGGAAGTGCTGTAGAAACTCCAGCTAGACCTTTCGTAGCAATACTTGGTGGAGCTAAAGTTTCAGATAAAATCAACGTTATAAATAGTTTACTTGAGAAAGTAGATACATTAATCGTTGGTGGAGGAATGGCTTATACATTCTTAAAAGCACAAGGATTTACAGTAGGTAGTTCACTTGTTGAAGAAGATAAAGTTGACTATGCTATGGAAATGATCAAAAAAGCTGAGTCTAAAGGTGTTAAATTATTATTACCAGTAGACCACAGAGTATCAAAAGAATTTAAAGATGTTACTGCTGTAGTTACAGAAGATCAAAACATTGCTGATGGATTCATGGGACTTGATATCGGACCTAAAACAGATGTTATATATGCTGAAGCTGTTGCTGATGCTAAAACAGTTATCTGGAATGGACCTATGGGAGTATTCGAATTCGATAACTTCAATAAAGGTACAATAGCAGTTGCAGAGGCTATGGCTAAATGTAATGCTACAACAATAATCGGTGGTGGAGATTCTGCTGCTGCTGTTAATATCTTAGGATTCGGAGATAAGATGACACACATCTCAACAGGTGGTGGAGCTTCACTTGAGTTCTTAGAAGGTAAATTATTACCAGGAATAGAAGCGTTAAATAACTAATTTTAGTTTTAAAATTAGTAAAAATATACTAGATTGAAGTAATAAAAGTGAATAAGCCCTTTATGGGCTTATTCTATAAATTATTGATTTAGATTAACTATATTTAGTTAATTAAAAATACGATTACAAAAAAACAAAAATATATTATGAGGTGAATTGATATGAGAACTCCAATTATCGCAGGAAACTGGAAAATGAATTATACAGTGAAAGAAGCTGTAAAAGTTGTAGAAGAATTAATACCATTAGTTAAAGATGCTAAATGTGACGTAGTAATATGTCCAACATTCGTATGCTTAGACGCTGTTAAAAAAGTAGCTGCTGGAACAAACGTTAAAATAGCTGCTCAAAACATGCACTTTGAAAAGAATGGAGCATTCACAGGTGAAGTATCAGCTGATATGTTAGCAGATATGGGAATCGATTATGTTGTTTTAGGACACAGTGAAAGAAGAGCATACTTTAATGAAACAGATGCAGATATCAAGAAAAAAATTGCCGCTGCATTTGCACATAATATAACACCAATAGTTTGTTATGGAGAAAGCTTAGCTGATAGAGAAGCTGGAACAACAAACACAGTTATAGAAGCACAAGTTAAAGTAAGTCTTGCTGGACTTTCAAATGAATTAGCAGCTAAAGTTGTTGTTGCTTATGAGCCAATATGGGCTATAGGAACAGGAAAAACTGCTACATCAGAGCAAGCTAATGAAACAATAGCTGCAATCAGAGATATGGTTGCTGGTATGTACGGTAAAGAAGTTGCTGATAAAGTAAGAATTCAATACGGTGGATCAGTTAAGCCTAACACAATTAAAGAGCAAATGGGTATGTCAGATATCGATGGTGCTTTAGTTGGTGGAGCTTCACTTAAAGCTTCAGATTTCTCACAAATAGTTAATTTCTAATTTTCTAAATTTTAGAAGATAAAAGTTTATAATTATATAATATGGATAGACAATAGTAGTAGTTAATTGATAATAATTCTCTATTGCTGTTGTCTTTCTTTTTATTAAGGATTATAATAAGAGTATAAGAAATACTATTTTATAGTATAAAAAAATTAAGTATAGCTTTAAGAGTAAAGTTATAACTTTTAAATCTATATTTCAAATGAATGAAATATAGAAAAATAGTTTGGGGGTATATTATAATGACAAAAAAACCAGTAATGTTAATGATATTAGATGGAATGGGTATTACAGAACTTGGTGATGGTAACGCTGTTGCAAGAGCTAATACACCTAATTTAGATAGATTAAAAGCAAAATATCCAGTTTCAAAACTTAATGCATCAGGAATGCAAGTTGGATTACCAGAAGGACAAATGGGTAACTCAGAAGTTGGACACTTAAATATAGGAACAGGAAGAATCATATACCAAGAGCTTACAAGAATAACAAAAGCTATTATGGATGGAGATTTCTTCGAAAATGCTGCTATGCTTAAAGCGGTTAAAAATGCTAAGGAAAATGAGACAGCATTACATCTTATGGGACTTTTATCAAGCGGTGGAGTTCACTCACATATAGACCATTTAAAAGGTTTATTAAAGCTTGCTAAAATGAATGGACTTACAAAAGTTTATGTTCATGCATTTATGGATGGTAGAGATGTTGCGCCTTCATCAGGAAAAGCTTTCGTTGAAGAGTTAGAAGCTGCTATTAAAGAAATTGGAGTAGGTCAAATTGCTTCAATATCTGGTAGATACTATGCAATGGATAGAGATAATAGATGGGATAGAGTTGAACTTGCTTATAATGCAATGGTTAAAGGTCAAGGAGAAAAAGCTACTTCAGCAGTTGCTGCTATGGAAGCTTCATACCATGATAATAAAACTGATGAGTTTGTATTACCAACTGTTATAATGAATGGTGAAAGCCCAGTTGCTACAATAAACAATAAAGATTCAGTTATATTCTTTAACTTTAGACCAGATAGAGCTAGAGAACTTACTAGAGCTATGGTTGATGTTGAGTTTGCAGGATTTGAAAGAACAAGAGTTAGTACAGAATTTGTTTGTATGACAGAGTATGATGTTACAATAACAAATGTTGATGTTGCATATACTTCAGGAACTGTTGAAAACACATTTGGAGAATTCTTAGCTGCTAAGGGTCTTAAGCAATTAAGAGCTGCTGAAACAGAGAAGTATGCTCACGTAACATTCTTCTTCAATGGTGGAGTTGAAACACCAAATGAAGGTGAAGATAGACTTCTAGTACCATCTCCAAAGGTTGCTACTTATGA
>NZ_CAMQRY010000051.1 GCF_947036855.1 uncultured Clostridium sp. | reverse complement strand
AAAAGCTATGCATTTTCATAGCTTTTATATTTTTATAAAATAAATATTGGTAAAATTTTACAATTTACAATTATGATGAGATAATAATTATAAGGTGATTTAGAGAAAAATAAAAAGGAGTTGGTTTTATGAAGAGAAAGTATTTGGGTGTTTTAACAGCAATTATAATGATGACAAGTTTTGTAGGGTGTGGAAATACAGAATCTAAAGTAGATAGTGGAGTAAGTGCAGAGCAGAAAGAAAAAGAAGAGAAATCAGGCGATAATGAAATAGTTGAAAAAAGTGAACAAATTAAAAAAAATTATATTAACTATATAGAAAAAGTAGCAGGGGATAGAATTAAAGAGGAGGTAGATTTTAAAGAAAAAAATTCATATGAGATACAGTTAGACTTCCATGAGGATATATTTGAATTTTTCTATAGAGATAGTATGTATTTTATGAATATGAATTTTGGTGAAAATTCAGATGGAGATAGTGTTTTTAAAGGATTTACACATAAAAGACAAGCTAATTTAGAAGAAGAGATTGAATGGTTAGAAGAAACAAAGTTTAAATTTACAGAATCATATTTTCCAGAATTTTTTAAAGAAGTTTTTGAAGTAGAGTTTGATTGGGCAAAAATTGATGAAGAAATAAAAGATATGGACTTAAGAGGTGATAGGTATTTTATTGAAAAAGAAGGGTATCAACTTGGTATAAATGAAAGTCATAACTCATTAACTATAATTTTAACGATAGCTAATTCAGGAGCAAAGACAGAGTATGAAGAAGTATATTTATTAGAATCAGAATAATAAATATCAAGAAGATTTTAAAAAAGATATAAATATATTTGAGGTAAAAACAATTAAAATGCATAGTGCATTATATCAAGTATTATGTAATTGAATAAAATGCTTAAAAAGTTATGTGTTGTCATAGCTTTTTTTGTTTTATTTGCATTTAAATGTAAAATATTTACAAATTTTGATTGGGGTGAGATAATAATTATAAGATGATTTAGAGAAAAATAAGAAGGAGTTAGTTTTATGAAGAAAAAGTATTTGGGAGCTTTAATATTAATTATAATGATGACAAGTTTAGTAGGGTGTGGAAATACAGAATCTAAAGTGGATAGTGGAGTAAGTGCAGAGCAGGAAGAAAAAGAAGAGAAATCAGGCGATAATGAAGTGGTTGAAAAAAGTGCACAAATCAAAGAAAATTTTATTCAACATGTAGAAGAAATAGGTGCTACTCTTAACAAAGATTTAGATTTAAAAAAAGATAATTCATACAAGGTAGAGTTAGATAGAGCTAAAGATTTATTTGTATTTCCATATACAGATACTTTAAATTTTATTGATATGGCTTTTGCTGAAAATTCAGATGGAGATTCTGTTTTTAAATCATTTAAGCATTATAAATATGCAGATTGGGAAACCGAGGTAGAATGGTTACAAGAAACGGAGTTTAAGTTTATAGAATCATATTTTCCAGCATTTTTTAAAGCTGTATTTGATTTAGATCTTGATTGGGAAAAAATAGATGAAGAAATAAAAGATGTGGATTTAAGTGATGACTTATATTTTCTTGAACAAGATGGATATGAACTTAGTATTTCAGAGAGTCGTAATTCATTAACAGTTATGTTGAATATAGCTAATATAGAGGTGGGGACAGAGTTTGAAGAAGTATATTTATTAGAATCAGAATAATAAAAAACATATATACTGAAAAGTTGTAAAAAGAAAAGCTTTAATTGGAAAATATTCAGAAAAGAGGTAATGCTTTTAGTATTGAACTTACAACATGGGGAAAATCTAAAAGCTAATTTGATATAAATATTAAAAAAATGCTATAGTTAAAAATTTATAGAGGTGTTTCAACTAAATTTAGTTAACATAATGGTATAAAACATGGCTAGTCTTAATATTATTTATTAGGACTAGCTTTAATTTTATGGTTATATAGGAGGATTTATGAAATATTTATTAGGGGTTATGTTTATAGTTTTTATTGTTATGTTAGTTGAATTATTTGTTATGGAGGAATACATAGGGTTAAATGATTTAGATGAAACAGAGGGGGATATAGAGAGTAATTTAGAAAAAGTAGAGGTAAAGAGAAAGTTGAGAATGAGAAAGATAAGTTTTGATAAGAGTCTTTTATTTCGAGTTGTACCTATTCTGCTTTTGAATTTTTACAATATATATAAGATGGATAATATATATATAATTATTTTGTATACAGGTATTTTAGCTATTATGTATTATCTTGCAATTATTGATTATAAAACAAAGTATGTGGATAATAAGCTTTTTGTTGGACTTAGTGTATTTGCAGTAGCGTCTTTATTTATAGAAAATAATGTTTATAGGTCAGATGCAATGATAACAGCTATTATTACTTTAGGTGTTTTAGCTATTGTATCAAAGATAAGTAAGGGGGCATTAGGTATGGGAGATACAATGATTTTATCTGCACTTGGTATGATTTATGGAGTTAGAGGACTTACTACAATTTTAATGGGAGCTGGGGTTTGTGTATTTGTTTTTGCAATTTTTCTTCTTATAAAAAATTATTCAGGAAATAAGAAAAAAGAAATTCCTTTTGTTCCATATTTATTTTTTAGTCTAGCTACGCTTATAGTTGTAGGGAATATGTAGGTGGAGTTTATGTTAGATATTATAATAGTAGGTATATTGATTTTAGTAACTGGAATATCAGCATATACAGATTATAAAGAGGGGAAGATTAAAAATATAATTTGTCTTGGAGCAGTAATTTTTGGTATTTCAATTAATTTGTATATAAACGGTATAGCTGGAGCAATCTTTTCTATAAAAGGAATTTTGATTCCTTTTGCAGTTTTATTTATACTTTTTGCAATAAGAGCTTTTGGTGCTGGTGATATAAAACTTTTATGTGGAATAGGAGCAATAATGGGGTGGCAGTTTGCTATTGATAATTTTTGTATAGCAATGATTGTATCACTTGTATTTATTGTTTTTACAGGATTACTTAATAAAGAATTATTTAAAAGAGTAAAAAGATTATTTTCTATTTTAAAAATGATGATTTTATTTAAAAGTTTTGATGTTGATAAAGATTTTGAAGAAAGGAAGACATTAGCATTTGGAGTTTCTATTTTTATAGCTATGATAGTACAAATTATATTTAAAGTAGAGCTAATATAGATTATAATATATATGTAAAATGATAAGTTTTACAAGTAAGGTTTAATATTCTAAAATTTTAAGGGTAATTAGCTACGATATTTTAAATTAGAAATTTATGAATTAAATTAAGTCTTATTTGGAAAACTAACATAGAATTAACTTAGAAGGGAAAGTTTCTTCAAATTTTTATAAATACATAATTTTGGAGGGCGAAGATGAAGTACCTTAAAATATTACTTATATTTATTCCTATAAGCATTATAGGAATGTTTTTAAAATGGTCACCTACTATGCTATTTATTTTTGCAGCACTTGCGATTATACCACTTGCTGGAATGATAGGTGAAGCTACAGAGGAACTAACTTTTTATACTGGTGCAAAGCTTGGTGGATTTTTAAATGCCACTTTTGGTAATGCTACAGAACTTATAATTACGTTTCTTGCTATAAAGGAAGGGTTATTTGAGCTTGTTAAGTCTTCAATAGCTGGTTCTATAATAGGAAATTCACTTTTTGTATTAGGAGCTAGTATGCTTGCAGGTGGATTTAAATATAAAATACAGACATTTAATAGAAGAAGTACAGATACAACTGCTAGTATGCTTTTATTTGCAGTTATAGGACTTTGTATTCCTGCTATATTTATGCATACTGTTAAGCCTCAATTCATAAGTACAAATTATGAGTATCTTAGCATTGCAGTTGCAGTTATAATGTTTATTATTTACATACTTAGTTTGATATTCTCTTTCTTTACTCATAAAGAAGTTTTTGCAATTATACCTACGGAGGAAGAACTTGCAGAAGAGGGTGAAAAAGAAGAAGAAACTGCTAATTGGTCACTTGCTAAATGTTTAATAGTTTTAATTGTGGTAACTATCCTTGTAGCTCTTGAGAGTGAAATTTTAGTTAGTGCTGTTGAGCCTATGACAAAGTCACTTGGAATTAGTGAATTCTTTGTTGGGATTATAATTGTTCCGATAGTTGGAAATGCTGCAGAGCATTCTACAGCAATTATGATGGCACTTAAGAATAAAATGGATGTTGCTGTTGAGATAGCACTTGGTTCAAGTTTACAAATTGTATTACTTGTTTTACCACTTGCATTATTCTTTAGCTTATTTTTTACTCCTATGAGTATAATATTTAATCCATTTGAACTTGTAGCGCTTGTAGCTTCAGTTATTATAGCTAATAAAGTTGCTAGTGATGGGGAGTCAAATTGGCTCGAAGGTGCACTTCTTATTGGAATTTATATAATTCTTGCACTTGGATTCTTTATTTTAAAATAATATAAAAGTAAAAATATCATTGGATTTTAAATCTGATGATATTTTTTTATTATAAAGTATTATTTAGGTGAAATAATAATAAGCAAATGTGAAAAAAATAAGTAAGATATGAACTGAAATCATTTAATTTGTAAAAATTGTAAATAAATAATAAACATTACCAAATACAATTGAAATTCAATATCAGTTAGGTTAGACTTAGAATATAGTATAAGAGGTGATAAAATGTTTAAAAAGATTTTGGAGTATATGTGGAAAAATGGTGAATTTAATACAGGGATTATTTCAAAGGCTTTAAATATAAATGAAGCTTTAGTAGATGAAAGTAAGAATGAACTTATCAAAAAGGGCTATATAGAAAAAGAAATAAGTTTATGTAGTACAGAAACTTGTGGAAGTTGTTCGTGTGACTGTAGTGGAAAGATGTTAAATGAACCAAATAGTTATAAGTTTACAGAAAAAACTATGAAAGTTTTAAAAAAATAATTTGAGGAGGATGAGAGGTATGAATACACTTGATATGTTAACTCTTGGAGATAGAGTTAGAGTTAGAGGACTTGAAAAAGGGAGTAATGTTAAAAGAAGGCTTTTAGATATGGGAGTTACACCAGGAATTGAGATAGAAATTATAGGTATGGCTCCAATGGGGGATCCAATTAATATAGAACTTAGAGGATATAAATTGACTATTAGAAGAAATGAAGCAAAAGCTATATTAATATAAAGAGTGTTTTAGTATCTTCAAAGTAATGACAATTTAAGGGGATTGCTTTACTTTGAAATTAATTATGTTATAGAAATTAGTGTTATGGGGGAATAGTATGTTTAGAATAGGACTTGCTGGAAATCCGAACAGTGGGAAGAGTACGCTTTTTAATGCTTTAACAAAAGCTAGAGCGCATACAGGAAACTGGCCAGGAGTTACAGTTGAAAAAAAAGAAGGTACTTTAAAATATAAAGGTGAAAGTTACACAGTAATAGATTTACCAGGGACTTATAGTCTTGGTGCATATTCAGAGGATGAAATAATAGCAAGAGATTATATTATAAAAGATAGACCAGAAGTTATTATAAACGTAGTAGATGCTACAAATATTGAAAGGAATTTATATTTAACAACTCAAATTTTAGAACTTGGACTTAATGTTGTTATAGCACTTAATATGATGGATGAAGCAGAGAAACAAGGGATAAAGATAGATATAAAAAAGCTATCTAAAAAACTTGGAGTTCCTATTGTTGGAATATCAGCGCTTAAGAATGCCAGTATAGATAACCTAATAGAAGAAGTTTTAAAGGTAAGCAAGGTTAAACAAAGTGGTGAGATAACACTTTTAGACTATGGAACAGAGATAAATAAAGAGATTGATAATATATCTAATGTTATAAAGGATACTAAGTTAGATTATCCAAGTTCATGGGTAGCTTTAAAACTTTTAGAAAATGATAAATATATAAGTGAACAGGTTGTAGTAAAAGAGATTGTAGAACTTAAGAAAACATTAGATACTGCTAATAAAAATATTGAAGATAAGCTTGATTTTGAGGCAGATATTGCTATTGTTGATAAAAGATATACAGCAATTGCTGGGTATGTAGATAAAGTTGTAATTAAAAAAGAAAGAAATGGTGAGCTAACAATTACAGAGAAGCTTGATAAGATAATAACTCATAAATATTTTGGTATTCCAATATTTGCTGGAGTTATGTTCTTTCTTTATCAACTTACATTTACTCTTGGGGCTAATCTTCAAGGCTATGCAGGTGATTTTATTGCTATGATAGGTAATAATGTTGTAACTTGGATGGAAAGTATGGGAGCACCAGAGATGCTTACTGGATTTGTGAATGGTGGAGTATTTGGTGGAGTTGGAGCTGTGGTAAGTTTCTTACCACTTATTATGACTATGTACTTCCTAATTGGTCTACTAGAAGATTCAGGATATATGGCAAGAGCTGCTTATGTTATGGATAAATTTATGAGAGCACTTGGACTTCATGGTAAGACTTTTGTATCTATGCTTATAGGTGTTGGATGTAATGTACCAGCTATCATGTCAACAAGAACTTTAGAGAATAAGAAGGATAGGATGATAGCACTTCTTATAAATCCATTTGTATCATGTGGTGCAAGACTTCCTATATATCTTGTGTTTATAGATGCTTTCTTTACAGAGAATAAAGGACTTATATTATTCTCATTATATGTTACAGGGATAATTATTGCTTTAATAGCAGGTAAAATATTTAGTAAAACTTTATTTAAGGGTGAACCATCATATTTTGTTATGGAACTACCTAAATATAGAATGCCATCAATAAAAAATGTGGTGATTTTAATGTTTGAAAAGGCAGGTTCTTTCTTAAAGAAGGCTGCAGTAATAATATTACCTATAATGATGATTTTATGGGTTCTTTCAAACTTTCCATTTGGAGTTGAAGAATTTAGTAGTGAGTCATTGCTTGGGCAACTTGGTGGTATAATAGCTCCAATATTTGCACCAGCAGGTTTTGGAACATGGGAAGCTGGAGTTTCTATATTTACAGGGATTCTTGCAAAAGAAACTGTGGTTGCAACTATGGGAATGCTTTATGGAGTTGATGGTGGAAGTCTTACAGAGGTTATTCAAACAGTTTTCACTCCACTTACAGCAATGTCATTTATGATATTCTCACTTTTATATACGCCTTGTCTTGTAGCTCTTGGGGCTATAAAAAAGGAAACAAATATGAAGTGGACATTATTTACAGCAGGTTACACATTCCTTGTGGGATGGGGTGCAGCAGTAATTGTATATCAAGTAGGAAAACTTTTAGGATTCCAATAATTAGAATTATAGATAGGGTAGTTTTTAAAACTATCCTATTTTTTATTGCCTTAAAAGGTAAAGAAAATAATACAAAGAAAGAACATATAGAATTAAAGGATAATCTGTATAAGTTTATTAAGTTAGTAAAATAATCTTTACTAAAATATAAAAAGTTCATTTATATGGTATATTTAGAAAAGAGATGTAAAAACTTATAATATAAAAACAAGTAATTTTCTATAAGTGTAAGATTGAAAATAGATTTAAATATTATTATTATATACTTAAATGAAAGTAATATTTATTAGCTAATGGATATTAGGGTATAGAGAAATGTTTTATGGTAATAATTATAGTTTGAGAGGTATATGAATTTTATTCAATGCTTAGTGGGGAGATACAAATGAAAAATGCAGATTTAAATAATTATAAGGTTAGAAATGATAGGAAAGTACATGAGATAGAAAGATTATCTATTAAAAGAGAACATGATCTTTTAGATTTCTTTAAATCTACACATACTCATACACTTGAAGATGAAAAAAAGGAGTTCAAAGAAGAAATGGTTGATAATAAGTATTTAGTTATTATAGATCCAAATACAGAAGATGAAAAATTACATAATTGCTTTTCATCACTGAAAACAGCAACTGATTCTTTTAATAGATTAAATTCTAAAAATAAAGTATTAGCTAAAGGTTCTATAATTTATAGAATGGTTCTTGGTGTTATATTTGTTGAAAAATATGAAGTAGAAGGTTATATAAGTTCTAGCAATAATAAATAAAAGAGAAGAAAACAAAGTTAAAAATTAGAATTTATTAATTAGTGTTAATAAATTCTAGTTTTTATAGTTTAAATTAGTTTTTTTATGTAAAATATATAAGTGGTTAAAATATACTAGAAAAGAGGTTGGTTGGAATTTGAGTTTATATAGCGAAATAGATATTAAAACTAGGCAAGTTATAAATGAAATTAGTAATGAGATGTATCATAGTGAGTCGTCTAGAAATATTCAAAAGGGAAAAAGAGTACATACATTAAATAGGAATATACCACTTGATATAGTTGAATATGATGATAATATAGAGTGTAGTGGAAAAGTGCCTTCAGAAACTTCAAATAGAAATTATAAAATTTTCTTTAATATTGATAAAGATGATAAAGAAATAATTTATACAGCGTGTAATTGTATGGATTATGAGAATAATGGATATTATTCTGATAATTATATGTGTAAACATATAGTTGCTGGGATTTTTAGGTTATTTGATTATCTTGCAAAAGAAAATTTCTTTGATGAAGAAAAGAATACAGAACTTGAATTTTTAAAGATTTTTAATGATGATATTTCAAGAGAAGAACAAATTAATTTAGAAGTTATTGTACATATAGATAAAAATTCATTTGCATCAAATTTTGATGTTTCATTAAAAATAGGTTTTGAAAAGTTATATCTTGTTAAAAATATAATAGAATTTTTTAATGCAAGAAATACAGGAAATGAATTAGTACTTGGAAAACTTCTTTCATATAGTTCTAATGATTATTCATTTTCAGAAAGTGATGAGAAAGTTTTAAACTTCTTAGAACTTGCAATTTTAAGTCTTGATAGAATGAGAGAATCATTAGGAGTTCGTGGAATTAGAAATATAGGAAGTAAGGGGAAATTTTTAAAACTTGATAAAAGATCTTTAAGACCATTTCTTGAATGCATAAAAGACAAAGACTTTAAAATCTCTATTGAGGGTACTATGTATGAAGATATAAAAGTTATAAAAGAAAATTTACCTATGCAGATTAATTTAAAAGAGAGTAAAGATAATATAGAAGTAGATATAAATAAGTTTAATTCCCTAACTTTAGAGAATGACGTTTGCTTTTATAAAAATAGTTTATACATACCAAGTTATGAGCAACGAAATTATTTGTCTAAACTTAATGAACTTACAAGTAAAAAAGAAAAAATTGAAATATCAAAGGATAATTTAGAAGTTTTATTTGAAAAGGTAATACCAAGACTTAAGAGAGTTGGGGAAGTTAAGGTAGACAAGAAGATTAATGATAAAATTCTTATGGGTGATTTTAAGGCAGAATTTTATCTTGATAAGCATAGAGGAAATGTATATATTGAAGATAAAATATCATATGGAGATACTTTAGTTAAGGATGCTGGGGATAAATATATAGTTAGAGATGGAAAAAAAGAGTATGAGCTTTATCAAAATATAACAAAGCTTGGATTTAGAAAACAAGATGATAAGTATGTTTTTTGTAAGGATGATGAAGAATTATTCTACTTTATAGATAAAGGAGTTCAAAGTTTAAATAAGCTTGGAGATGTTTTTTATTCTGAAAGCTTTAAAAAATTTAATATTGTTAAATCACCAAGTGTTTCAGTTGATATTAAGGAAAGACAAGATTATTTAGATTTTTCTTTTGAAGTAGAGAATGTAGAACAAAATGATATAAAAAAAATCATTTCTGCTATAAATAGTGGTAAGAAGTTCTTTAAATTATCAGAAGATAGCTTTATTGATTTATCAGGTAAGGAATTATCAGGATTTGTAGACCTTATGGATAATGTAGATAATATAAAGGTTTCAGCAGATGATAATGTTTATAGGGTAAATAAAAATAGAGCTATGTATCTAGCTGATTATTTAGAAACGAAAAAAAATAGCTTTGTTAAAGGTACAAAGCTGATTGATAAACTATCTAAGAAATTTAAAGCGATGAAGAAAATGGAATTTGAACTTCCAAGTGGATTAAATGCTACTCTTCGTGATTATCAAATTGAAGGATTTAAGTGGTTTAAAACTTTAACACACTTTGGTTTTGCAGGGGTTTTAGCAGATGAAATGGGGCTTGGTAAAACTATTCAAACAATAACATATATATTATCAGAAGAGGGAAAAAAAACACTTGTAGTTACACCTACAGCACTTGTTTACAACTGGAAAAATGAGTTTGAAAAATTTGCTCCGTCACTTAAAATTGGAATTGCACATGGTACAAAGAAGCAAAGGGAAGATATTCTAAATAATATAGAGGAATATGATGTTATATTAACTACATATGGAACTATAAAAAATGATGGTTTTTATGATGAATATGAGTTTGATATTATGATAATTGATGAGGCTCAAAATATTAAAAATTCAGTAGCTAAATCAGCTATTGCAGTTAAGAGTGTTAATGCAAAGAATAAGTTTGCACTAACAGGAACACCAATTGAAAATAATCTTTTAGAACTTTGGTCTATTTTTGATTATGCTATGCCAGGGTATTTATTTAATAGAAATAAATTTACTAGAACGTTTATGAGTGGAGAAAGTAAATATAATGATTTAAATAAGGCTATAAATCCTTTTATACTTAGAAGAGAGAAAAAACAAGTTTTAAAAGAGCTTCCAGATAAGATGGAGAAACAATTCTTTGTTGAGTTATCAAAGGAACAGAAAAAACTTTATTCTACGTATGTTAAAGATTTAAGAGGGAAAATGGAAAATAGTGAAGATAAGAGTAAAGTAGAAGTTTTTGCATATCTTATGAAGCTTAGACAGTTATGTCTTGAGCCAAGTATAGTATATAAAGATTATAAGGGCGAGAATAGTAAGCTTGATATGGCTATGAATCTTGTTGATGGTTATATAGAAAATGGACATAAGATATTACTATTTTCACAGTTTACAGGTGTTTTAAGTACTATAAAAGATACTTTAGATAAAAAAAGAATAGAGTATTCTTATATAGATGGTTCTGTAAAAGCTAAGGATAGACTTACAGAAGTTGATGATTTTAATAATAGCAAAGATAAAAAAGTATTCTTGATATCTTTAAAAGCTGGAGGTACAGGACTTAACCTTACATCAGCAGATGTTGTTATTCATTTTGACCCTTGGTGGAATCCCGCAGTGGAAGACCAAGCAACAGATAGAGCACATAGAATAGGACAAGAAAATAAAGTTGAAGTTATAAAGCTTATCTCAAAAGGAACAATAGAAGAAAAAATTGTGAAACTTCAAGAAGATAAGAAGGATATAATAGAAAAAGTGATGACAGGAAATCTTTCAAATGGAAGTATCCTATCATCACTATCAGAAAAAGAAATAATTAATTTATTTGAAGCAGATTTTTAAGAAAGTATATTTTTAATTGCTGAAATAAGAAGTTTATTTTCAGTAGGAGTTAATATACAAACTCTAAAGAAAAATTTAGAAAGTCCATCAAATGAGGCACAGTCCCTTATTATGATTTTATCTTTTATAAGTTTTTCATATAAATCTCTAGCAGTCATTAGCTCATCTTTAATCTCACAAAGAATAAAGTTAGCTGATGTATCAAATACTTTTATAGAAGAAAGAGAGTTTAATTCTTTAAGAAGATACTCTTTTTCTTTTTTTATTTTAAGAGAAGTTTCGTTTATATAATCTGTATCAGCAAACATAACCTCACCCATAAGAGTTGCAAATATGTTTATATTCCAAAGGTCTAAATGTTTACTTATAGAATCATAAACTTTCCTATCAGATATAAGCCCATATCCAAGTCTTGCCCCTGGAGTTCCAAAGAATTTAGAAGTTCCTCTTATGATAAATAGTTTGTTATATTTATCTACAAGCTCTGTGCTAGAATAGATACTCATATCTGAAAACTCTATGTAAGTTTCATCAACCATTATAAATGTATTTGTTTTTTCAAGAATTGTAGCTATTTCAGCTCTTGAAAAAGTAAATCCAGTTGGATTGTTAGGATTACAGATTATAACCATATCAAAGTTGTCTTTGTTTATAGTTTCTATAAAGTTTGCTACATTAATTTTAAAATCATCTTCTTTTTTAGCAAAGTATAATGAAGTATCACAACCTATGTTAGTTAGCTCTTTATCATACTCAGAGTATGATGGGGATAAAAGTAATGCTTTTTTAGGATTTATAGTGTCTATAAATGCAGAAATAAGTTCTGTTGCACCACTTCCAAGTAATATATTTTCTGTACTTGCCCCTGAATATGTACTTATATTTTGTTTAAGCTTCTTATACTCAGGATCAGGGTATAATGAAACCATTTCTATATTTTCTATAACTGCATCCTTAGCTTTTTTTGATGAGCCAAAAGGATTTATGTTAGAGCTAAAATCCATTAATTCTTCTTTTTTTACATTATATATATTACAAAGGTCAAATATGTTTGCACCATGTTTTGTCATGTATAAGCCTCCTCAAGTATTTAAATATTTCCTTATAAGTTTAACCTTAATTAGAATAATAATCAAAGAAACAAGTGGATTTATCTATACAATTTTAAAATTAGATTAGTTTATATAAATTGTTTTTGTAAGTATAAATTTTACAAAATGCAAAAAAGAAAACAATTTAATAATATATTTGCAATTACATTTTTTGAGAGTAAAATATAAGTTAGTCAAAGAAGTATAGGTAAGAAGGTGTTTTTTATGGAAAAAAAATATTTAATAGCATTAGATCAGGGGACAACAAGTTCAAGAGCTATTTTATTTGATAAAAAAGGTAATCTAGTTGCATCAGCGCAACATGAGTTTGAACAAATTTATCCAAAGGCTGGATGGGTTGAACATAATCCTATGAGGATTTGGGGTTCACAAACAGGAGTTTTTAGAGAAGTCATAGAAATGAGTATGGTTAATCCTGAAGAAATTGCAGCAATTGGGATTACTAATCAAAGGGAAACAACGATTGTTTGGGATAAGCAGACAGGAAAGCCAGTTTATAATGCTATTGTTTGGCAATGCAGAAGAACTGCCGATATATGCGAGGATTTAATTAAAAGAGGATATGAGGAAACTGTGAAAGAGAAGACCGGACTTATAATAGATGCGTATTTCTCTGGAACAAAAATTAAATGGATTTTAGATAATGTGGAAGGTGCAAGAGATAGAGCTAATAAAGGTGAACTTTTATTTGGAACTGTTGATACTTGGCTTATTTGGAATCTTACAAGAGGGAAATCACATGTAACAGATTATAGTAATGCATCAAGAACTATGCTTTTTAATATAAAAACATTAAAGTGGGATGATGAGCTTTTAGAAATGTTAGATATTCCAAAATCTATGCTTCCAACAGTTAAATCTTCAAGTGAAATTTATGGATATACAGATAAGAATATGCTTGCAGGGGCAGAAATACCAATAGCAGGATGTGCAGGTGATCAACATGCAGCATTATTTGGGCAGAATTGTTTTGAAAAAGGAATGGCAAAAAGCACATATGGGACAGGTTGCTTTATGCTTATGAATACAGGTGATAAAATTGTAAAGTCTAAAAAAGGTCTTTTAACAACTATTGCTTGGGAAATAAATGGACAAGTTGAGTATGCCTTAGAAGGAAGTGTTTTTATAGCAGGAGCAGCAATTCAATGGCTTAGGGATGAACTTAAAATGATAGAAGATTCAAAAGAAAGTGAGTTTCTTGCAAAGAGTGTAAAAGATAGTAATGGAGTTTATGTAGTTCCAGCTTTTACAGGGCTTGGAGCGCCACATTGGGATATGTATGCTAGAGGAACGATAGTTGGTTTAACTAGAGGGGCAAATAGAGCTCATATAGTTAGGGCAACACTTGAAGGTATAGCTTATCAAACTAAGGATATTTTAGAAGCTATGAAGGAAGATTCAGGAATAGATTTAAAAGCTTTAAAAGTTGATGGTGGAGCAAGTGCTAATAATTTCTTATTAGATTTCCAGTCAGATATTTTAAATATTCCTATAATAAGACCTAAAATTATTGAAACAACAGCTCTTGGTGCAGCTTTCCTTGCTGGGCTTGCAGTAGGGTTTTATAAAGATAAAAGCGAAATTGAGAATGTTATTAATATAGATAAAGAGTTTATATCGAGTATGAGTGAGAAGAAGAGGACTATCTTATATAAAGGGTGGCAAAGAGCGATAAGTCGTTCATTTGATTGGGCTAGAGAAGATGATGAATTTAGAAAAGAATTAGATAGTGTAGAATAACAAGAAACCTAACCATAGGATGTTTTTATGGTTAGGTTTTTTATATGAATAATTAAGTTTTGTTATCAAGTATTGAGATTATGGCAAGTAAAAGATTATTTGAAATCTCAAGCCGTCGTATTATTTTATATGTATTTACAAAAATTAAAAGTTCTATATTAGTAAGTGTTTTTGTCATAGCAATTTTTTCTATATTTTTTATATCTAAAATTAAATCTTCTTCCCTATAGTAATCAACAGAATGTCTTGAATAGGAGAGGTAGAGATTTTCTTTTAAGTTTAAAAGTATAGAACTAGAAGCATTATGTTTGTTTAATGAAAACATTAAAAAGTATAAATCATTATTTAGAATTCTTTGATTATAAATAAATTTTTTAATAACAGTACTATCAAGTATCGCATTATTAGTTAGTATTTTATTCTCGATAAGCTTTGAGATAAAAAGTTTATCGTTTAAATCTGTTATAAGAATATTATTTAACTTATATTTGAAACCATCATGTATGATATCTTTTGTTAGCATATAATGATTTTTAGTAAATTTCCTAAGTGAGTCATTAAGTGTAAATGGAAGTATTAATTTTGTCCCAAGATAGCCTATAAGAATACCGAGTGAGATAAATAGAAGTCTTTCAAGTTCGGCTGTTTTTGGTGAAAGTTCAGCAATAGAAACTAGCCCAAGAACTGTCACTGTGAGTAGTGCAGTTTTTAAAATTGATTCACTAAGTATTATATAAAAGTAGTAAAAGGCTAGATAAACAAAAATTAAATAAGGATTTATATATGGTATATAAGTTAGCATTGCGAAGATAACTATACCAAGCAATGTTCCTTTAAATTTAACCGGTATTTTTCTGCTTGATAGCTCAGAATATGGTTGTATAAGAGGAAAGATAGTAAGTGGAAGCCATTTCCCCTCAGAAGAACCAAGAAAACTTACTGCAAAAAAACTAATAGAAATAAGAAAGCTAACCCTTAAAGCGTAGCTAAATCTAACAGATTTTACAGTGAAGAAATTAAAGTTAAAAACATTATCAAATTGAAATTTATTTGGAATTGATATGTTTTTAGATGCAACAAATTGATTTTTTGTGCAAATTGAAAATTTTAAAGTTTTAAGGTTTTGCAGCATCTCATAAAGTGAGTAGTTAGTATCATCAAGTGCTTTATATTTATCTATAATGCTGTAAAGCATTTTTTCAAGATTAGCCATATTAGAGTTACTATCAAGAGAACTTGGAATATAAATAATTATATTTGATAAATCTTCTAAAAATCTTAAATATACTAAGTCATTTTTAGGATGAATAAGTTCATCAAGGTCAAATTTAAGCCTTTCAAAATAAAGTGCCATATTTAAAATAATTCTATCTTTATAGTTCAAATGAAAATAATTATCTCTTTTATCATAAATAGTCTTAATTATCAAATCTATATTTTTCTTTAAAACAGAAAGAGCAATTTTTTCATTTTTATTTAAGAAAATATTTTCGATTTTTTTATTTATATCATAACTAAGCTCATCTAAATTATCTCTTATTATTTTTCTGGATTTATTTCTGTTAAAAATAAATTGTAGTAAAACTATTATAAAAGAACCTATAACAAGCGCTATAAGTCTTATGGGTAAAAGTTTTAACTCAACACTATGTATGCTAAGAAATATATATCCAAATAAAAATGGATATGATATAGAGTTTTTCAAATCATATGTAAGTGCATATGCTAAAATAAAAAGAGCTAAGAAATTAATTAAAAGTCCATAGTATACATTGATTGAAGCAAGGTATGTAAAAATACCAATGTATAAATTTATTAATATAAATTTTAAAAATTGTGATTTAAGCGAACCAGTAAGGTCGTAGTTAAGCAGTAAAAAAGCTGCTTGAACAATAGTTATACCAACAAATGCATTAGCCTCTCCAAGAAGAAGTTTAAATGATACATATATAAGTATGGATATTACAAAGAGTAGGTTGTTATATAGGAATTTACTTTTATTTATTTTAATCATTAATTTTACCTTCTTAATTATCATTTTAAAAATGAGTTTATAATATTTAAAAGCTAAGGCAGATGTATAAATATTATACAAATAAGTTAACTTTAGCTATATATTTTTTAGCTTAACCTAAATTTAAATAAGTAGTCATAATTATAAGTTTTTGTTATAAGTTGATAGAATTTATATAAGTATGTATAATAAAGTAGCGAATAATGAGAACGGAGTGATGTTAAAAGATGAGAATGAGAAGAAAAGCTTGGGCTAGACCAGAACTAGAAGCAAGTGATTTATTTATAATAGACCCAACAGAGAAAAAAGGTAATTGGAAAAATGTCTATAAAAATTCAGAAAATCCACTACATTTAGAACTAGGAGCTGGAAAAGGAACATTTATAGCAATTCTTGCAGCAGAAAATCAAGATGTTAACTATATTGCAATTGATATTAAAGATGAAGTTATAGTTGAGGCAAAAAGAAATATAGAAGCTTCTTATAAGGAAAGAGGAATTGAAAATATTGATAATGTTAAAGTTATGTCACAAGAAGTTGCATTAATAGATAAAGCGATAGGAGATGGAGATGTTATAGAAAGAATATACATAAACTTCTGTAATCCTTGGCCTAAAGATAGACATAAGAAGAGAAGACTTACTCATATAAGAAAACTTGAAATGTATAAGCAGTTTCTTAAAAAAGGTTCTGAAATAAGGTTTAAAACTGATGATGATGATTTATTTGAAGAGTCATTAGAGTACTTTAAAGAAGCTGGTCTTGAAATTAAGTATATCACTTATGATCTACACAATAGTGATTTTAAGGGGAATATAACAACAGAGCATGAGGATATGTTCTCAGCTAAAGGAATAAAAATTAAATTCATAATACTAGGGTATTAATGATAGTAGAAAGTGTTGCATTTGTATAATGT
>NZ_CAMQRY010000050.1 GCF_947036855.1 uncultured Clostridium sp. | reverse complement strand
GTTAAAATTGCTACTATCATAATTACTATAAAAATTAAGTAATGATTTTTATCCTTAATTTTAGTCATAAGCTCAAAGCTTATTTGCATTATTTTATCACCAAAAACTATATAACCAACAAGAATTGCATTTAAAGCTGTTAAAAAAACTGCTCCTGCTGCTGTATCTTTAGCTATTTTAGCAAGTGGATGGTAATGATTTGTACTAAGGTCTATAACACTTTCAATTGCAGTATTTATAAGTTCTGCAACAACTACTAAAGTTATACTTATAGCAAGCGCTATAAATTCAAGCTTTCCTATATCATAGAAAAATGTAGATAATAAAACTATAAGTGATATACCAAAATGTATTCTCATATTCCTTTGTGTTCTAAGTGCATATATTATTCCATTAATTGCAAAATTAAAGCTATCTAAAAGTTTTTTCACCTTTTACCCCACCACTCCTAACTTTTAATCATTTCTAGTCATATTAAGTTTTGATAGAAGTTCTTCTTCTCTAGCTCTCATAACTATTTTTTCTTCATCTTCCATATGGTCATAACCAAGAAGGTGTAAAATAGAATGTACAACAAGATATGAACATTCTCTATTAAATGAATGGTTAAAATCAGCTCTTTGCTCATCTGCTCTTTCAAGTGATAAAACAATATCCCCTATAACTAGTTCATCCCCATCAAAATATTCTCTACTTAATTCTTTACCAGTATAAACTTCTTTATACACTTTTCCTTCTGGATAGTCAATCATTGGGAAAGATAAAACATCAGTTGCTTTATCTATTCCTCTTGTTTCATTATTTATCTCTTTTATATAATCATTATCAACAAAAACAAGTGATACCTCACATACTTTATCAACCATTTCTTCTTTTAATACAAATTCAATTGTATTTTTTAGTATATCTTCAAATTCAGATGTAATCTCAAATTTTTCTTGTCTATTATCTGTATATATCAAATTTTATTTCTCCTTTTCATCCTTTGGATATTCTATTCTCTGATGATAGATTCCATTTAATGCTTTAAGGAAACACTTCCTTATAGTTTCTATATCTTTTAATGTTAGCTCACAGTTATTAAGCTGTCCTGAAGCCATTTTATCCTTAATTATATTATTAACCATATTTTCAATATTTTCTGTTGTATGTTCCTTAATTGATCTTACAGCAGCTTCAATTGAATCTGATAACATAACAATCCCCTCTTCTTTACTCATTGGTCTTGGACCTGGGTACTTAAAGTCTTCTTCTTTAACATCATCTGGATTTTCAGAAGCATTTCTAGTACTTATATAAAAATACTTAACTAAAGTTTCTCCATGATGAGTTGATATAAATCTCTCTATCTCTTTTGGAAGATTATGTTCCCTTGCCATTTCTAAACCATCTTTAACATGAGATATTATTATCTTTGCACTAAGCTTGTCAGATATTTTATCATGTGGATTTTCTATACCAATCTGATTTTCTTTAAAGAAATACGGTCTTTTAGTTTTACCAACATCATGATAATAGGCTCCAATTCTCACAAGTAATGCATTAGCAGAAATTGATTCTGCTGCAAGTTCTGCAAGATTAGCAACAAGTACACTATGATGATATGTTCCTGGTGCTTCCATTAATAATTTCTTAAGTAACGGACTATTAGGATTTGATAATTCCAACAACTTAACTGTTGTAACAATATCAAATGCAGCTTCAAAGAATGGTAATATTCCAACTGCTAAAACTCCTGATAGTATTCCACCAATTACAACATAACCTGTATTTTTAAGAATTTCTATAGAATTTGTAGTAATAAGTTCTCCTATTACAAATGCTACTGCACCTGAAACAATAGCTATAACAAGTGATGCTAAAAGTATATCATTTCTTTGCTGTAATTTTTTAAGTATAACAGAACCCATGATAGAACTTATTATCGCTATTATAATTATTATAGGATTAAAATTAGTTGCACCTGCTATAAATATAACATTAAGTCCACTAACTACAAGTGATATCTTATAATTAGTAAGAAGTGTTATTAGTATAGGTGCACATGCAAGTGGTATTAAGAATGGTGAAAATAAAGTTGTTACTCTCGCTATTAAAATAGCCATAATATTTAAAATACTTATTAATAGTAATTTTGAAAAATCTTTAAATACCTCTCTATGATATTTAAATAAATAAATATATTGTACTAGCATTACTATAAGAATAAGTCCTGCAAGTGCTATATAGATTGAGAAATTAGTTTTAGATGTGTTTAATAACCCTAATCCACTAAGCAAATCTATTTCATTTTGCGTTACTGGTTCACCATCTTTAACTATTAACTGCCCTTTTTTATAAACTATAGGAGCTACATCATTTATCACATTTGCAATTTGCTCGTCTGTCTTAGCTTTATCATAGAAAAAGTTTGGTTTAATTAATTGTACATCTATCTTATAAGCTATACTTTGAACAATCGCATTAGTACTCTCATCCCTTATCATTTCTAAAGCCCTATTTTGTGCATCTTTAACAGTATAAGATTTAAGTTCTGATGAACTTTGCTTACTATCTGTTGGGTCTGTTATAGGATTCATATATGCAACATTTATTGAATTTATAGTTAGTTTTTGAACCTGTGTTAACTCCTGTGCATTAAATGAAAATAACTTTTCATATTCACTAGTAGTTAAATTGAAATTTTTATAAGTTTCTAAACCTTTTATTTTTGCAGCATCAGTTTCATCTGAATCAATTAACTGATTAAGCGCTATAAAAAAGCTATTTACCGTACTTATCGAACCTGTCTGTATATCACCTTTTAATGTATATTGCCTATCAACTTTAGCTGCTTCTGACTTTTTCAAAGCATCAGTTGCACTTTGGTCAATAACTTCTCTAGTAGCTTTAATATCTACTTTTGCTATATCATTAACTTTCAAATCATACTTTTTATTAACTAAAACAGTCATAAGTATTAAATATATTATTATAAATACAGAAACAAATAATAACACTTTTTTAGTATCACTTAATATATTTTTAGTTTTTTTCAAGTATTTATTCATAGCCTCTCACCTTCTTTTTACATATATTAATTATATAATATCTAAAAAGAAACTATATCCTGCTCAACAATAAACAAAACCTTAAGACTTATTTTGCCTTCTGATATATATTCATAGTTAATCTCTTCATCAACTATTATAGATTGTCTACTAAGTTCCTTCTCAGTAGCACTTCTTAAAATATCTACTGCCTCATTTATTATGTCTTGCTTATCACGAGTAATTTCTTCTAGTTCTTTTTCATAATATATATTTTTATTTAAAAAATTTCCCTTCTTCTCTATTTTATCATAACTTTTAAAGTCTTTACTCGCCTTTTTTAAATAAATTTTTTTTCCAAAAACATTAATATATATTTCTTCATCCATTTCACCTGTTCTAACTTCCTCACTTCCATTAACCTTAAGCTCTATTATCTTCTCATAAAATGTATTTGCTATTATTGATCCTTTTGGTATAACTTTTTTACGTACATCTTCACCATCAACAATTTTATCCTTTATTATTTGTTCTCCCTCAATTATCACATCACCTTTTTTAACAATATCGCCCTCTTTAACACACGCTGTTCCTGCTGATGTATAAACTCTTTTTATTTCTCCATCCATAGTTGCAACTTTACTTGTACCAATTAAATTGACATCCTCTACAACTGGATTATTTATTGTCTTTTCTTCATATTTAACCACAAGTGTTGACCCTTCAAGTCTTATGTTAATCCACATTATCTCATCTATGTTCTTCTCAACGTTTTTCTCTAAATCATAAACATTAATTTTTGATTTTAACATCCCTGGTTTAATTCCCATAGAAAGAAGTTCCTGTCTAATCTCATATGGAGCTAAATATTCTTTCCCCTCAATTTTAACATTCCATAAAAAACTTGATGAAATTATGAAAACAGTAAAAAAAGCTCCTATTCCAAGAAATAAACTACTACTTTTTTTCATAGCACTAAAAGTTTTTTTCTTTTTCCCCTCAGATATTTTTCTAACTTTTCCTTCTAGAACCTGAATAATTGCTAATACTTCATCATAATCCATATAATACACATCAAGCATAAGAGTTATTTTATCAATATCTCTAACATTTTTAACACTTATACATTTATGATTTAAAATATTCAAAAGCCCCTCTTTTTTAAATGTTTTAATCTCTAATGTTATTAAAGAATCACCAACTATCATATTTTTTATTACTTCTACAAAACCCATACTTTAAACCGCCCCTTCATAGTCTAAAGATACAAATTCTCCAGCAATTACAATAGTAGCACCTTCCATAAACAACAAATTAAACTTACTTCCATGTATATTTAAAATTCCTATCTTAGTTTTAATTCTCACTAAAGTATCTGTCAGTATAATTATCCCCTTATGATTTTCAACTAAAACTTCCTTATTACCTCTTACTTCAACTTTAGGATTTTCAACTAAAAGTTCTTTTGCCCTATTAAAATTATCCATATTATCAATACTCCTTATAAATTAATACCCTAATAATTTATGAGTTGTATCACTTCTTTATTACATATAACATAATATTTAATAAAACTTCTATATTTCTATATAAAAAAAGAACCCGCTTTACAGCGAATTCTCTACTTACTTAAATATTCTTTTACAAACTGACTAACAACCTTTCCATCTGCCTTACCGACAGTTTTAGGTCTAACATTAGCCATTAATTTTCCCATGTCCTTGATGTTATTTGCACCAACTTCAAATGCTGCTTCATTAATTATGCTTTTTATTTCTTCTTTACTTAACTGCTGAGGAAGGTAGTTTAACAAAATTGCGATTTCAGCATTGCTTTGATCGACTAAATCCTGTCTATTTCCCTTTTCAAAATCAAGCATAGCTTCTCTTCTTTGCTTAATCTCTCTTGCTAAGATTTCTATAATATTCTTGTCTTCAAGTGTAACCCCTTCAGTTTTTTCAACATGAAGTACTGCAGACCTTGCAGTGCTTAAAACGCTAGTTCTAAATTTGTCCCTAGCCTTTAAAGCAACTTTCCAGTCTTCTTGAAGTCTTTCTTTAATAGTTGGCATTTATATACCCTCTTTCAAAAAAATATTCTATATTAATTATTTTTAAAAACTACTTGAATTTTCTCTTTCTTGCAGCTTCTGATTTTTTCTTTCTTTTAACACTTGGCTTCTCGTAGTGCTCTCTTTTTCTTACTTCTGAAAGGACTCCTGTTTTAGCACATTGTCTTTTAAATCTTCTTAGTGCTTGCTCTAGTGATTCATTGTCTTTTACTTTGATTTCTGACATTCTTTTTCCCTCCCTCCGCTAGCGTAAATTATAAAATTAATTCACAACTGTTGGTTAATAACACACGTTATATTATACTATAAGTATTTTATAAGTGTCAATATGGATATGAGATTTTTTTTATTAACATGCTAATTTTTTTAACCAGCAGGCCAAGTCATCTCTCTTCCAGCCATAATATGGAAATGCAGGTGATCAACAGTTTGACCTCCATCTTTCCCACAGTTAGTCACTACTCTATAACCGCTATCAGCTATGTTTAGTTCCTTTACTATTTTATTAATAACTGTAAAAATATGTGCAATAACTAATGAATTTTCTTCATTTATATCATTAACACTTTTGATATGACTCTTAGGTATTACTAAGAAGTGAACTGGTGCTTCTGGTGCAATATCATGAAATGCTAAAACTTTATCATCTTCATAAATCTTATTGCTTGGAATATCACCTGATGCAATTTTGCAAAAAATACAATCTGACATTTTTTCACCTCCCTTAGTAAAACTCTACTACCTAGTATAACACCTTTTCAATATTATTTTAACTAAAAATTCTTTTTTTATTTATTTATTTTTAAATTTCTTTTAATTTTATTAATTTGACATTTTAAATTATTTATTTTCCAATATTATTTTCGATAAATATCTATAAAAAAATCACGAAGAATTAACTCTTCGTGATTTATATTATACTAAGCTTGCAATAGCAATTTCTGCTTCGCTTCCTATTATTTTAACTTTTCTTATTTGTCCAACTATATTATCAAATGATCTTACTTCAACTTTTAAATAGTTTTCTGAATATCCTGTGTATGTATTACCATCATTTTTTGATTCAAATAATACTTCCATTTCTTGACCTATACTATTTTTAGCAAATTCAGCTTCATTTTTATCATTAAGTTCTATAAGACGTTTACTTCTTTCTTCTTTAATGTTTCCATCTAACTGATTTTCCATTGTAGCAGCTTTTGTCCCTTTTCTTGGACTATATTTAAATACATGCATTTTTGTAAGCTTAATTCTACTTAAGAATTCATATGTTTCATCAAATTCTTTCTCAGTTTCCCCTGGGAATCCAACAATTACATCTGTAGTTATTGAAACAGTAGGGAATTTTTCTCTAAGCATATTTACAGTAGCCTCATATTCATCCGCTGTATATTTTCTATTCATTCTCTTAAGAGTATCTGTTGAACCACTTTGAAGTGATAAATGGAACTGTGGGCAAAGTTTTTTAAGTTTAAGCATTCTGTCAACATTTTCTTCTGTGCAGAATCCTGGTTCTATTGAACCAATTCTAACTCTTTCCATTCCATCAATTTCTTCAATTTGCTCAAGAATATCAACAAGAGTTATTTTCTCATCTAAGTCATGACCATATGAAGCTGTATGAATTCCTGATATTACAACTTCCTTAAATCCATCTTGTGCAAGTTTTGTAATCTCTTGAATTACTCTTCTTGGAGCTTTTGAACATATAGAACCCCTTGTATATGGAATTATACAATATGTACAAAATCTATTACATCCATCTTGTATCTTAAGGAAAGCTCTAATATTCCCTTGATAATCTTTTACATTAAGTTCTTCAAATACTTTATTTCTAAGAACAGCTCCAACTTTTACTTGTTGTACACCTTCATCCTTAGCTTTATTTACGTAATAAATGATATCTCCCTTATTTCTTGTTCCAAGGACTACATCAACACCCTCAATAGCTCCAACTTCTTCTGGTGCAATTTGAGAGTAACATCCAACAACAGCTATTATAGAATCTGCATTCTGTCTTCTAGCTTTACTTATTAGATTTCTTGATTTTTTATCTCCCATATTTGTTACTGAACATGTATTTATAACATATACATCAGCAACCTCTGAATATTCAACAACCTCATAGCCTTCAATCACAAACTTTTCAATCATGGCATCTGATTCATATTTATTAACTCTACATCCTAGAGTTGAAAAAGCAACCTTCATTCCTAAACTCCTCCTAAATCTCCAAACTCATACTGAAGTAAACTTGCACATGTAAATCCTGCTGTTTCTGTTCTAAGGATTCTTGGTCCAAGTGTTACTATATGAGCATTTATATCTTTTAACTTTTGTATTTCCTCTTCCTCAAATCCACCTTCTGGTCCAATCATAACAGCAACTTTTACAAAGTCTTTTCCTAAAAGTTCTTTTGCCATTGTTCTTATTCCATATCCAGTAGCATTTTCATAAGGCACAACAATCAAATCCATCTTCTTCATTTCTTCTAGTGCTACCTTAAATTCTACAGGCTCACTAACCTTTGCAATATGACTCCTCTTACTCTGCTTAGAAGCTTCTAATGCAATTTTATTTAATCTATCAAGCTTTTTAAATTCACCTTTAAGTTTAACATCAACTCTATCAGTAATAACTGGTATAAATTCTGTCATACCAAGTTCTACACCCTTTTGAACAATTAAATCCATTTTAGTAGCCTTTGGCATACCTTGGAATAAATATATCTCAAGTTTACTTTCATTGTTAATATCAAGTTTTTCAAGTATTTTTATAATAACTTCTTCCTTGTTAACCTCTTCAACTTCTCCTAAAAACTCTTCTCCACAAAGATTATTAATTGAAACTTTTTCCCCTGCTTCAACTCTTAAAACTTTATAAATATGTTTTACATCATCACCCTTTATAACAGCGTGCGTCTGTGTAAAAAGCTCTTTTGGAGTAAAAAACTTATGCATATACTACCTCTCCTTTAAACTATTTGAATTTTGCAACTATACAATTCCACTCACCTTCATGATTAGCTTCTATAATTTCAAATCCTTCTGCTTCTAGTTTATCAAGAACCATTTGCTTTCTCTCATGTATTATTCCTGATGAAATAAATATACCATCTTTCTTTAATACCTTTTTAACATCATCTGTTAAAATACAAACTATCTCTGCTAAAATATTAGCAACAACTATATCAGCTTTACCTTCAACAACTTCAACTAAATTACCATAAACAATTTCTATATTATCTACATTATTTAATTCTACATTTTCTTTTGCTGCATCAACTGCTAAAGGATCTAAATCAACACCTAAAGTATATTTTGCATTAAGTTTTGAAGCAATAAGAGCAAGTATTCCTGAACCTGTTCCTATATCAAAAACTGTTAAATCAGGCTTTACATATTTCTCAAGCGCCATAGCACAAAGTCTTGTAGTTTCATGAGTTCCAGTTCCAAAAGCCATCCCTGGATCAAGTTCTATAACCATCTCATTATCTTTTTTCTCGTAAGTTTCCCATGTTGGCTTAACAACTATGTTTTTCCCTATATGAGTTGGTTTATAATATTTTTTCCAGTTATTCGCCCAGTCTTCTTCTTTAACATCTGTTCTTATAACTGTACCTTCTCCAATATCTATTCCCCACTCTTTAATATCTTTAAGTTTATCTTCAACAAATTTTATTATTTCTTCAATGTTATCTGTTTCTGCAAAATATGCTTTAACAACAGCACATTCTCCATTATGTTCAAAAACATTAAGGTCTGCAAAATCCCAAGTTAAAGGACCTTGTTCTCTGCCTGTTATGTCTTCTGGATCTTCTATTGCAACACTTTGACAATCTAATGCATAAAATATTCCTGATACTGGCTCTAAAGCCTCACTTGTAGTAATAACCTGTACTTCAATCCAATTTCCTTGCATATGTATAACATTCCCTTCTTTTTATATTAAACTTTATCTAAATTAATCAAAAATAAATATCTATTTTTGACAATAAACATTATTAATTCCTTTAAATATCAATATTTCTATTATACCTATAAAACTAAAAATTTCAAATAAATCTATACATATATTCTTGACAAACAAAATAAAAAAACTATAATGAATAAAATATTTTATTCTATTATAACTTTTTCTTTTGCTCTAGAAATGCTAGACTTTAATATTATGCTCCCACCTATACATATTAAATAAACAAATCCAAGTAAAATCCCTGATTTTATATTTAATGCACTTATAATATTAGAAATTAAGAAAACAACAATTCCATTTATAAGCCCAAATAAAGAACTAGCAAGTCCACTATTTTTCTTAAATATACTCATAGATATTAATATAGCATTCGGAACTACTAAACCAATAAACAAGAAAATTAAATACACTGGAATAATTAGAGTTAAAATATTTTGTAAGAATATATTTATAATTATCATTATAATTGCAATCATTAAATTAATACTTAAACCGACTAAAATTAAAGTTTTCTCATGAACCCTATTTATCAAAACTCTATTTAATAAAACTCCAAAAAAATATGCCGTACCAAGTAACATTGCAATATTACCATAAAACTCAACTGATTTATTCATTACATTTTCAAGTATAAAAGGACCTACTATATTAAAGATTATGATTAAAGCATACATACTAGCAGAAATTATAACTATAAAAACAAAATCTTTGCATTTAATCATAACCTTCATATTTTTAATTAATAACTTTCCATCTAACTTTTCCATATTTAAATTAGTCTCTTTAAAAAATATCAAAGTGTAAAAACAAATAATCACACCATAAATTAAGAATAAGCAAAAATTAGATTTCCACCCAAAAAGATTTTCTAAATGAGATCCTATAAAAGGACCTACTATAGGACCAATTGACCAACTAAGCGCAAAATAACTTGATACTTTTTTCAATTCTTCTGCAGAAAAAACATCTACTAAAACAGCTCTTATTGCAACTGCAAGACCTGCAATGCTTATACCTTGTAAAAACCTTAAAAAATTTAATATAAAAATATTAGGTGCAATAATTATAAGTCCACTTACTATCGAAAATGCAAAGGAAGAGATTATTATAACCATTCGTCTTCCTTTCCAATCAGAAAGTGGTCCAAAAAATAATTGTCCAATACCGTATCCAAACATATATAACCCCACAGTCCAACCTATAAAAACTTCTGATGTATTATTGTGGTAATGATGGTACATACATATCAACACCAAGCCCCATAAGAAATGGAATTGTAAATATTAATACCATTGAAACTTTTTTATTGTTAATTTTCATTTTACTATCTCCTAAATATCAAATTTTAATTATTTATGTTAACATAATATAATAATATTTAATATTTAGATTAAATGTAAGTATGCACTTTTAAGTAAGATACTTACTGAAAGGTTAGTAATATGAAAAATTGGTCTACTGAAGAAAAAAATGTCCAGTAATCTATACTTTAAATGTACTAGGTGGAAGATGGAAATGGCTCATTATCTTTAAAATAAATAAAACACCCCAAATACGATATAATGAACTTAAACGCCAACTCCCTTCTATAAGTCATAAAATGTTAAGCCAATACTTAAAAAATTTACAGTCTGAAAATCTTTTAATTCGTGATGAATATCCTGAAATACCTCCAAGAGTTGAATATAATTTAACTGAAAAAGGAAAAAGTATTATCCCTATACTAGAGCTTATGTCTAAATGGGGAAAAGATCACTATAATGAAGATACTAATGAATGGTGCTATGATAGATTATTACAAAATTAAAATATATTTACTTTAAAGCAACAAAACCCTAGGTATTTCAACCTAGGGTTTTAAATTATTAAATTATAATTTTTTCTTTATTCTATCAAAGAAACCTTCACCTTTTTTTGAAGTTTCACCTTCAGTTACTTCACCTAAAGTTTCCATAAATGCTTGTAAAGCTTCTTTTTGTTCTTTATTTAGATTTTTTGGTACTTCCACAACTATATCAACATATTGATCCCCTCTAAGAGTTGAGTTGATTTTTGGAACACCTTTACCTTTTAATCTAAATCTTGTTCCTGGCTGAGTACCTGCTGGCACTGTATATTTAACATTTCCATCAATTGTTGGTACTGTAATCTCTTCACCACAAGTAGCCTTAGTCATAGATATTTTATATGTGTAGTAAATATTTACTCCATCTCTTTTAAATACTGATGAAGGTTTTACTGATAATCTTACATATAAATCTCCAGCTGGTCCACCATTTGCACCATGTTCTCCTTGACCTCTAAGTGTAAGGATATTACCTGTATCTACTCCTGCAGGAATATTAACTGTTATCTTTCTTTGCTTTCTAACAGTTCCTTTTCCTCTACAATCTGTACAAGGAGTTTCTATAGTTTCACCTTTTCCACCACAAGCATCACAAGCACTTGCTGATGCAAATGTTCCAAGTGGAGTATGTCTTTGAACACTAATTTGTCCTGTTCCATGACATTTCCCACAAGTTTTCTTTGAAGTTCCCGCTTTAGCACCAGAACCTTTACAAGGTTCACAAGACTCAGTTCTTGTAATATTAAATTCTTTTTCAACACCAGTCATAGCTTCTTCAAAATCTATAACTAAGCTATATTCAAGGTCTGAACCTCTTCTTGGACCATTGCTTCTTCTTCCTCTACTTGAACCGCCTCCGCCTCCGAAGAACTGTTCAAATATATCTCCAAATCCACCCATATCGCCCATATCGAATCCACCGAATCCACCAGCACCACCGCCGCCGAATCCACCATTCATACCATCATGACCAAATTGATCATACTTAGATTTTTCTTCTGGATTTGATAAAACTTGATAAGCTTCATTTATTTCCTTAAATTTTTCTTCTGCTTCTGTATTCCCTTGATTCTTATCTGGATGATACTTTACTGCAAGCTTTCTAAAAGCTCTCTTAATCTCATCATCAGATGCACCTTTTTCTATACCTAGG
This sequence comes from uncultured Clostridium sp., assembly GCF_947036855.1. Taxonomy (GTDB): domain Bacteria; phylum Bacillota; class Clostridia; order Clostridiales; family Clostridiaceae; genus Sarcina. The sequence continues at coordinate 5,198 of NZ_CAMQRY010000050.1, read as the reverse complement.
ACTTCATAAAAGTCTCTCTTTGCCATCTCTACACCACCTAAAAAAATTATATCTTACTTAGAAAAAGGGAAGACACTTTAGCCTTCCCTTTAAAATTTATCTTAATTATACCAAAGCTTTTAATGTTTTGATAGTTTTAATTATTTATCTTCTACCTTGAAATCTGCATCTACAACATTATCATCTTGTGGTGCATTTTGCTCAGGTGCTTCTTGACCTTCAGCTGCTGCTTCTGGGTTTTGCTCATATAATTTAGCTGATATAGCATAGAATTCTTGTTGTAATTCATCTATAGCTTTTTTAATTGCTTCTGTATCATCACTATCTTTGATTGCTTTTAATGCATCAAGTTTAGCATCAACTTTAGCTTTATCGTCAGCTTCTATTTTCTCTTTTAATTCTTCTAGAGTATTCTCTGTTTGGTAAATAACTTGCTCTGCGTTATTTTTAACTTCGATTGACTCTTTTCTTTTCTTATCTTCTTCAGCAAATTTTTCTGCTTCTTTAACAGCTTTATCTATTTCATCATCTGATAAGTTTGTTGAAGCTGTAATTGTAATTGTAGCTTCTTTGTTTGTAGCTTTATCTACTGCTGAAACTTTAACAATTCCGTTAGCATCTATATCAAATGAAACTTCGATTTGAGGAACTCCTCTTCTTGCTGGAGCAATTCCACCAAGTGTAAATCTTCCTAGAGAGTTATTATCTCCAGCCATTTCTCTTTCACCTTGAACAATATTTATTTCAACTGATGATTGATTATCTGCTGCTGTTGAGAATACTTGACTCTTTCTTGTAGGAATAGTTGTATTTCTCTCTATTATCTTAGTAGCAACTCCACCTAAAGTTTCAATTCCAAGACTAAGTGGTGTAACATCTAATAATAAGATTCCTTCAACACTTGAATCTCCAGCTAAAACTCCAGCTTGAATTCCAGCTCCCATAGCAACAACCTCATCTGGGTTAACTCCTTTTGAAGGCTCTTTTCCTGTAAATTTCTTAACAGCTTCTACTACTGCAGGAATTCTTGTTGATCCACCAACTAATATGATTTTATCAACATCATTTAAGTTTACATTTCCACTAGCTAAAGCAGTTTTCATTATGCTTATTGTTTTTTCAACTAAATCTTTAGTCATATCGTCAAACTTAGCTCTTGTAAGAGTCATATCAACGTGCTTTGGTCCAGTTGCATCAGCAGTAATAAATGGTAAGTTTATCATTGTTTGTGTAGCTGATGATAATTCTATCTTAGCTTTCTCTGCTGCTTCTTTTAATCTTTGAAGAGCCATTTTATCTTGTCTTAAGTCAATTCCGTATTGAGCTTTAAAATCTTCTGCTATGTGATCCATTATTCTTTGGTCGAAATCATCTCCACCAAGTCTAGCATCTCCATTAGTAGATATAACTTCAAATACTCCATCTCCTAAATCAAGTATTGATACGTCGAAAGTACCACCACCTAAGTCAAATACTAATATTTTATGAGCATCATCCATTTTATCAAGTCCGTATGATAAAGCAGCTGCTGTTGGCTCATTTATTATTCTTAAAACTTTAAGTCCAGCAATTCTTCCTGCATCTGTAGTTGCTTGTCTTTCAGCATCATTAAAGTAAGCTGGAACTGTAATAACAGCTTCTGTTACTGTTTCACCAAGGTAAGCTTCTGCATCTGTTTTTAATTTTTGAAGGATTATAGCTGATATTTCTTGTGGTGTATAATCTTTTCCGTCAATGTTTGTTTTGTGATCTGTTCCCATTTCTCTTTTGATTGAGATTATTGTTTTATCTGGGTTTGTGATTGCTTGTCTTTTAGCAATTTGTCCAACTAGTCTTGTTCCGTCTGCTTGGAATGAAACTACTGAAGGCGTAGTTCTTGCACCTTCTGCATTAGTGATAACTACTGGCTCTCCACCTTCCATAACTGATACACATGAATTTGTTGTTCCTAAATCTATTCCTATTATTTTACTCATAATTTGTTTCCTCCTGAAATTTTATTTGTTTTTATAATTTTATATTTAAATTAATTAGTTTGCTACTTTAACCATAGTAAATCTTATAACTTTTTCACCTTTTTTATATCCCTTTTGGAATACTTCTACAACTGTGTTAGCATCAAGACTTTCATCTTCAATATGCATAACTGCTTGGTGCATGTTTGGATCAAATCCATCAGCAGTTGGAATTTCTTCTACTCCTAATTTATCTAAAGCATCAGCAAATTGTTTGATAGTCATATCAACACCAGTTTTAAGGGCTTCTACTGAAGTATCCTGTCCACTCATTGCAACAGCTCTTTCTAAATTATCTAAAACTGGTAACATTCTTTTAAGAACATCCTCACACGCATCTGTGTAAATTCTTTCTTTTTCTTTATCAGTTCTTTTTCTGTAGTTTTCATATTCTGCAGCTATTCTTACAAGTTTTTCTTTATAAGCTTCATTTTCATTTTCAATTCTTTGCTGCTTATCTCTTAAAACTAAAACTTCTTTTCTAAGTTCTTTAAGTTCTTCAATAGTTTTGTCATCTGAAACTTCAGTTTCAACCTCAGCTTCAGCATTTTCTTCTACTGTAGTTTCTTCTATAACTTCTTCATTTACAACTTCTTCAAATTCAACTTTTTCTTTATTTTTATTCTTATTTTTTCCCATAACTTTACTACACCTCTATTTCATTTATAAATGTTTTAATCATCTTCATTTAAAGCTTCATTAAATTCTTTCATAACTTTTTCCATAATACTAAGCACCTTAGAATAATTAATTCTTTTAGGTCCTATAAGAGATATAGTTCCAAGTTCTCTACCACCAATTGAATAATTAGCTGATATAACAGCACAATCTTTTGCTTCTGGCATAAAATTTTCATCACCAATTTTTATAGTTATTCCTTCACTTGTTTCAGCTAAACTAGGTAAGTTCTTCTTGTGAAGAAACTCAAGCATTTCTTTAGCTTTATTTATATCATTGTATTCTGGGTAATTAAATATATTAGTAGCACCTTCCATTATCACATCATTACTACTTTCAACCTTTAATATTTCATAAAGTGCTAAAAGTATTGAATCAAAGATATATGAATATCCCTCTAAATACATTTTAATATTTGCAATCACTTCTAAATTGATTTGTTCAACTGACAATCCTTTGAGTGTTTGTGTAAGTATTATTGAAATCTTACTTAGTACATTCATGTCAGGAATCTCATCTTTAATTTTAACTAGCTTATTCTTAATTACTCCACCATCCATAACTAATACACATAAAACAGTGTCATTATCTACTTTCATAAGTTGCATAGATTGTATACAGCTCTTATTCATTGATTGCGGGTTAACTAGACAAGTAAGTTTTGTTAAATCTGAAAGAAGTGAACTTACTTCATGGATTAATGAATCAATTTCATTTTTATGCTTTTCAACAAGTTGCTTTTTAATTTTAAGCTCATCTTCAAAGCTAAGTTTCTCATATTCCATTATTCTATCAACATAAAGTCTATACCCCTTACTTGAAGGTACTCTTCCTGCTGATGTATATGGTTGTTCTAAAAGCCCTAGGTCTTCTAAGTCTGCCATTTCATTTCTGATTGTAGCTGGACTTATGCCAAGGTCATATTTTTTAGCAATAGTCCTTGAACCAACAGGCTCACCAGTAGTAATATAATCACTTATAATGGCTTGAAGAATTTTTAATTTTCTTTCTTCTATCATTATCAACTATCACCTCATTCGCTATTAGCACTCATTAACCTCGAGTGCTAATTACTATATTAATAATATATAACTTTCGTAGATGATAGTCAATTTTAATTTTTTACCATATTTTGTAGTTATGCTTTATTTATCAATGTTATATTACTATTTCTTCTCTTTTCTCCTATTTACTATGTTTTTCTATTTTTATTATAAAAGCATTTCTGACATAACCTTATTTGAATACTCAATCCCACTCTCACTTAAGTATAATTTTCTATTTTCTCTTATCAGTAATCCTTCTTTTATAAACCTACTTATTTTATCTCCATAAACATCATCTATCTTCTTTTTAAATCTCATTTCAAAATCATCTTCTGATATTCCATCTATAAGTCTAAGTCCCATAAACATAAATTCTTCTATATTTTCATTTTCTGTATTAGTTGTATTTTCAGCTTTTTGATTTTCTCCATTTTCAATAGAACTTATATACTCTTCTATACTCGAATGATTAGTAAATCTTTTTCCATCCATATATGAACTTGCTGCACTACCTACCCCAAGCCAATTTTCCATCTTCCAATACGCAATATTATGTCTACACTCTAAGTTTTCTTTAGCATAGTTTGATATTTCATATTGATTAAATCCATTTTCACATAGAATTTCTTTTGCTATGTGATACATCTCTCTCTCATCATCTTCATTTGGAAGCTTTAACTTATCTGCCTCATATAGTCTCTCAAATCTTGTTCCTTCTTCAATTATAAGACTGTAAGCTGAAATATGCTCTGGCTCTAAACTACAAATCATTTCAAGACTTTCTTTCCACTCTGAAACTTTTTGATTTGGAAGTCCAAACATTAAATCTACATTTATGTTATCAAATCCACATTCTCTCGCAAGTTTAAAGTTTTCTTTAAAAACTTCATAGCTATGAATTCTACCAATATCCTTAAGCAGTGTATTCTGAACTGCTTGAAGTCCCATTGAAATTCTATTTACTCCATATTTTTTCATAACATCAAGTTTCTCTTTTGTAATACTACCTGGATTACATTCAACTGTAAATTCAATATTATCTGCAAAATCAAATTCTCCAATTTTACTAAGTACTTTTTCTAATTGCTCTGCTGATAATGAACTCGGAGTTCCTCCTCCAACAAATATTGTATCTATAATATAATTTTTAGATGTATTATCTATTTCCTTGCTAAGCATTTCTATATATTTATCTTTTAAATCACCTTTCCCTGCAAAAGAAGGGAAATCACAATAGTGACACTTCTGATCACAAAACGGTATATGTACATATAATGATATATTTTTCATTTTCTACCTCCATAATCTTTCTTTATTATATTTTAACTATATAATAACTATTTATATTTGTCATATCCACAAAAATATATCACTTATATACTCCGTTACTAATAGCCTGTCCAAAAATATGATTTTTAATCAAAAAAATGCTCCTTTTTATAAAGAGCATTTTACTTTT
>NZ_CAMQRY010000049.1 GCF_947036855.1 uncultured Clostridium sp. | reverse complement strand
CTACACTATAGCCTACACTCTTTCCCTACACGACGCTCTTCCGATCTAAAATAACCCCTCCTAAAAATTCGTTTAAATTATGTATATGCTTAAATAATCATCTTAATTACATATTATTTTAAAACCTAAAAAGCTATTTTAAGATTTTAACCCTAAAATAACTTTCTTCTTATATACAAACTTTAAATCAATTATATAAATTTTAAATCAATCTTCTAATTCACAATTTCTAATTCTATTTCTTGCTCACTTATAAGCTTATAGTAAAAACTTTCTAGATACTTATAACTAGCTTTATATCCAAGTTTTATATTAGTGTAATTTGATAATACTAATGCATCTCTAAAATATTTAGAGTGTTCCTTAAATAAATTATTATTAACTTCATAACCTAAAAAGTTTAAATATTTTATCATAAAAACTGCTACTGTTCGTGTATTACCTTCACAAAAAGGATGTACTTGCCAAATAGCTGACGTAAATTTTGCTATTCTCTTTACTTGCTCTTCTACTGTTAATTTAGCATAATTAATTTCTGCTTCAACATCAAAATCATATTTTAAATAATCTAATAATCCATTATAATCACCATAAGTTACTGACTCATTTTTTAATACAGATTCTTTTTTAGTTATATTATACTCCCTAAATTTCCCTATATAATTATTTAGCGGATATTTAAATACATCTGTAAATAAAATCCTGTGTATAGTTTTTAAATATATAGGACTAAAATTGAAACTTTTATCTCCAAGTATTTTTACAATCCTAGTTGAAACAATATCACATTCTCTTTCATTTGCTATAACTTCATCATCAGTATTAAGTGTTGAATAATATTTATTAAGGGCTTTTTCTATATCATCAGTACTTTTACCTATCTCATATGACTGCTTACTTATTTCTAATAAATACTTAGATGGAAGTAAATTATCAACTTTATTTAAGCCAATTGCAACATCCCATATTTCTTTATAACTGTTATCTTGTACTTTATCATAAGTACCTTCTAAACCCATATTCTCCATAATATCCTCCACTATTTCATTTATTATATTACCTTAATTATAGCATATTTCATTATTTTTTATTCACTAACCTATCTCCTACAGCTAACTTCCTAATCAAGTTTAATACTCCAATCACCTATTGCTTCAATACCCATACTAACAATTTCAAAATCTAACTTTCCTGTAAGTTTTTCTTTTAAAGTTAAATCTTCTCTTTCTATACTAATTTCCCCTTCTGTTCCATCACCAAACCCAATTGCACCAGCTCCATTTCTACTCAGCCTCGCAATAACTCCTTTTATATTATCATTACCAAAGTTTTCACTTCCAATAATAATTTTATACAAATTATCTTCTCTTTCAATAGATTTAATTGTAATCTCACCTAAATCATCTATTTTTACACTTTCATTAATCTCAATTATCTCTCCTTCTTTTGGAAGTTCTAACGCTTTCATATCTTTCTCTTTTATACTATATCCAATCTCAACTTTACTAATATTCATATAAGCACCTTTAACATCATCTGTAAATTCAAATTCTATCGAACTTCCAGAGTAAGATGAATATTCTTTCCTTAATCTTCTACCACTACTATCTACTATTTCTATATCATCTTTGTATATATTAGATACATAACTTTTTCCATTACTATCAATTGCTACACTATCCCAAATAGGTACATAAGTTTTTCCATTCATTTCATAAGTTTTAACTCCAAGAATAATTCCACTACTTTCTGAATATTCTCCAATTTCTTTATAATCATTAACTGTTTTAACCTTTAATAAATTAATTTCTTTACTCTCACCATCTATAACTAAATTAAACTTTGTCATTCCTTCATCAATATTAAAAGTAAGTGATATATATGAGTTTTCTCCTCCACAACCAACACCTTCATATAGGAAATTAACTCTCTCGCCCTCTTCATTTTCTATATAAATATAATCTTCATTTATAAGTTTTTCATCCCCTGCATTTACCCAAAGACCTACTTCTAAATTGCTATCTGTAATTAAAATATTTTTAACTATGGTATCTTTATAAATAATAGGTTCCATAATCTTATAAATATCTTTATTATTTGATGATACTATACCTGTACCCTCAGTATAAAAATACTTATCTCTTATTTCTGATATAACAGGCTCTGCAAATGGAATACTTACAAGAGCTATACTTGCTACCATAACAGCTATTTTCATTTTATTACTTTTCTTTTTTCTACTATTTCTAAATTTCTTTTTAAGTCTACTCTTACTTAATTCATCTAAATCATTACTTTTAATATCCTTTGTTACTTCAAAATCCATATCATTAAAAAGCTCATATATATCCTTATTATCATCCATCTCCTACACCTCCATAACCTTTTTATAATCTTCTTTAAGCTTCTTTCTAGCTCTACTCGTCCTAGTATCAATACTGCCAACACTTAAATCCATCAAAATCGCTACTTCTTTACTTGAATAACCTAGAATAAACCTCATTGAGATAATCTTTCTATCTATATCTGAAAGAGTATTTATAAGCTCTATCGCACTTTTATAATTATTATTTTCTATCATTTCATCAAGAGGACTTCTTGCTCCCTCACAAATTTCTTCATTCAAAATTGTTTTATATACTTCTTTACTATGCTTCCTATAATAATCAATAGCTTTATGTCTACTTATAAGCCCAATCCAACTTTTAAACTTCTCCACATCACCATCAAACTTCAAAGCATTATCCCAAACAGCCATAAATACATCATATATACATTCCTCAATAACACCATTATCACAAATATTATATAAAATTTTCCTGCAAACTGAATTTACTATATAACTATAATTATCTATAACATATTCCAAAGCTTTTTCATCTTTCTTTTTAAGCTTTTTGATAAAATTTTTCTCACTCACCCACATATCTCTATCCCCCTTGCTCACTCTCTACACCTACTATAACGAACCTTCTCTTAAAATCTTACACTATTTTCAAAAAATTATTATTTTGCACATAAAAATAGGACTATTTTTTCAAACAATCCTATTTTTAAAATACTTATTCTATTATTTCTTACTTCTGCCCATAGAACATTTCATTCATTTCTGTTATAGCTTTTTCACTTCTTACACCTGGTGATAAATCTGCAAGTGGCATCACAAAGAAGTTATTATTTTTTATAGCATCAACATTTTTAAGTCCTGGATGTGATTTTAAGAACTCAATTTTATCAACTGCTTTATCTCCTGCCATAAATTCTGTTACAAGTATTACCTGTGGATTTTTTTCAACTATACTTTCAAATGATACTGTTTCATAAGTATTATCTAAATCTCCATATATATTATTACCACCTGCAAGAGTTATAAGATTATTTGGAAGTCCTGCCCCTACTACCATTGCATCTTTCTCTCCTGAGTCATATATCATAACATCAATCTTATCTTCATCTTTTATATCTTTTAAACTTTCGGTAACTGTTGCTATTTTAGCTTTCATATCTTCTATAACTTTTGCTGCTTTATCTTCTACATCAAATATTTTTCCAAGTGCTATAAAATCTTCATATACAGTTTCTACTGTTGCATCACCTGCTAATGATTTTAAAACAAATGGATATACTCCATCTTCTGCTAAATCTTCTGCCGACCCTGTTGTTTCATTTGTTATAGACATTTCCCATCCTGAAACAAAATCTGGGCTAAGTGCTACAAATGCTTCCTTTGAAATAGAATGTCCCTCACCTATTTCAAGTTCTGGAACTTTATCATAAGCTTCCTTAAACTGTGGTAAAACTTCATTATCTAAAAGAGCTGTACCAACCATTCTATCTCCAAGGTCTAATGCTAAAAGCATTTCAGTCATAAACTGAGATAGTGTAACTGCTTTTTGTGGAGCTTTTGTAACACTTACATCTACCTTAGATGTCCCATCATTATATGTATATGAATATAATGTTCCCTCTGCATCATTACTTTGCTCAGTTTCAACTTTTCCACCTTCTTCTGTCTTCTCATTTGCACCACAAGCCATAAAACTTCCTGATGCTAGTACCACTGATAACCCAACTAATAATAATTTTATTTTTTTACTCATAAAAACTCCCCCTATTTTTTAATTAATGTTTATGTTTTCCTGTATATGACTGTCCATGTACATGCCCTGTTCCCATTCCATTTATATGCTCATGTTCGCTTAAATAAAAAATATGCGCCTCTCCTGTTATTGGATGCTTTCCTATGTGACAATCTATATTAAATATCTGCTTTATCATTTCCTTAGTTAAAATTTCTCTAGTTCTTCCACTTGCTATAACTTGCCCTTTTTGCATTATAACTATATAATCACAGTACATTGTAGCCATATTCATATCATGTATTGCTGCAAATGTTGTTATTTTAAGCTTTTTAACTATATCCATAATTTGAAGTTGATATCCAATATCTAAATGGTTAGTTGGCTCATCTAATACTAAAAAATCTGCTTTTTGTACAAGTGCCCTAGCAATTAAAGTTCTTTGCTTTTCCCCACCTGATAAACTATTAAAGCTCCTGTCTGAAAATTCTTCAAGCCCAACTTTTTTAAGCATTTCACAAACAAGATTCATATCACTTTTTGAATAATCTTCAAATATAGACTTATATGGATATCTTCCCATTTTCACTATATCTTCAACCTTAAAATCAAACTCACTAGAACTTTCCTGTGCAAGGACAGCTACTTTCTTTGCAATCTCTTTTGGACTCATACTTTGCATATTAAGTCCATCAAGTTCTATCTCTCCAGACTTTGGCTTATATATTCTATAAATATTTTTAAGAAGAGTAGATTTACCCGAACCATTAGCTCCAATAATTCCAACAAACTGCCCTTCTTTTATTTCAAGTGAAACCTTATTTAATATCTTTTTATTATCTATATAAAAATCTAAATCGTTTACTCTTAGTTTATTCATTAATTCTTACCTCCAAAGGAATAATTATTTTTTCCTATAAGCCATAAGAAGAATGGACCACCTATAAGAGCTGTTATAATCCCTATCGGAACTTCTTTTGGTGCAAAGATTACTCTTGCAATTACATCTGAACCAATTAAAAAAGTTGCTCCAAGAATTACAGATAAAATTATAAGCTGCTTATGATTGCTTCCTGTTATAGTTCTAACAACATGAGGCACTATAAGTCCTATAAATCCAATTGCTCCTGTAAGTGAAACAACTATCGCTATTAAAAATGTTGATGATAATAAAACTACACTTTTTATAAGTTTTACATTCATCCCAAGCATCACTGCACTATCATCTCCAAATAATAATAAATCAAGTGATTTTGAAAGCATTATAGATATTATCAGAACAGTAATTAGAGCTACTAAAGGTAATAATATAACATCCCACTTAGCTCCACCAAGACTTCCCATAGTCCAAAACATAGCTGATTTTGCTTGATTTGAATTTTCTGCTGAATAAATCAATAGATTTGTAATTGCTGAAAAAATAGTCGATAGGGCAAGTCCTGATAAAACAAGCCTAGTTGTAGAACTTGTTCTTCCACATTGTGTACCTATTAGAAAAACTAAAACTCCACAAAGTATTGCTCCCATGAAAGCTCCACCTATAATACTTATTCCTCCAAGAACACTTCCACCTATAATAATTACAGCAACGGCTCCTGCACTAGCTCCTGATGATATTCCAAGAATATATGGATCAGCAATAGAATTTCTTGTAACACATTGCATTAATACTCCACAAAGTGCTAATGTCCCACCAGTTATTGCAGCAAGTATTACTCTTGGAAGCCTTATCTCCCAAATAATAGCTGAAACTGATGCCTCTATTTCTCGTCCTGATAAATTTATACCAGTTACCTTTTCTACTAAAAACTCATAAACAATGCTAGGTTTTATATTTGTACTACCAAATGCTACACCTAAAATAATAGTTAAAACTAAAATAGCTGAAAATATAATCAGCCAAAATATAAATTTACTATATGATTTTGTATTCTTTAAATTTTTCATCTCACACTCCTCAGCAGACTAATTGCAAATCAATTACAAATAGATTGCATTTTATTAACTACTAACATTATAACAAATGATTACTATAAATCAATTGATATGTGATTATCAGTTATTGTCTTAAAAAATAAGAGTACCAAAATACTCTTACTTTCTTATATATCTAATTAATGTTTATGATTATGCTCTGTGCATCCACAGTGACAAACTTCTGTTGCATGTTTATGCTCATCACACCCACAAGCACATTCTTCATGTACATGTGTATGAACATGATTATGCTCCTCACATCCACAATGACAAACTTCTACACCATGCTTATGCTCATCACATCCACAAGCACACTCCTCATGTGTATGAATATGATTATGCTCTTCACATCCACAATTACAAATCTCTTTATTACTCATAAAAACCCCTCCTTTTACCATTTATAACATAAGAATACTTTATTATTCGTATGTAGTAAATCTATTTTTCAATATTTTCCCAAAATTAACACAACATTTACAAATTTTATGTTTTTTTATATTTATCTGAATTATATATATCTTTTACATTTATAGATTTATCACAGAATTACAACTATCGCCTAAATTTAATTAACAAAACATATTTTTACAATTATAGTTTTTTATTGTAAAATATTCTTATATAACTAAAAGGAGATTTTTTTATGGACTTAAAGAAAATTAACATAACAAAGAAATTTTTTATAATATTTATACTTATCTTTATTTCAATATCAATTTACAGTGTTCCTGTGAAGATAAATAAATCTTATAATGGACTAGCTATAAACTATCTAACAAATGATGTCTTACATGATAATGTAGCAATAAAAATAGATGCTAAACTATTTAAATTTAATACTCTTAAAGGATTTCAAGTTCAAAAGCTTTTAAATGGACTTATAACTCTTGGTGATAAGTCATATTATTTTTCTGCTACAAACACTAGAGATAAATTTGCTGATAATAAATATATTGCACATATTGAGCTTCAAGTTCCAAGCGAAATTAAAGGAGCTGCTAGTACAGTACATACTCTTATACTAAATTTATCAGAAGATTTAAATAGTATCTTAATAAACCATTCTCATGGCCAAGAAGATGATGAATCTGTATTTTTAGATATTGTAGCACCTGCTAAAAATATCACTGACTATAAAGAAATAAATAGACTTTTAAATTAATTTAATAAAATACAAAAGGTTCTATAATTGCAATTAGCATTATAGAACCTTTTAACATTTATCTTACTTCTTTAAATTTCACTTTATTATTTTATAAAAAATCAAACACGTCTTTAAGCTCTAAAGAAAAATCCTTAAACTCTAAACTTTCATAGATATCTCTAATATCATAAGATCTATTTAAATAATATGTTCCTTCTTCCGTTAAAGTATATTGCTGTATAGTTCCTTCTTGATATACAAGATTATATTCCTTTACTCTAAACTTTGCATATAACTGCATTTTAGTTATTGTATCAAGCGTTGCATTACTTTTTGAAACAACCTCAAATATAAGACTTGGAATAGTTAAAAATGATTGACCTTTTTTCTCAAAATCATCATTCCCATCTTTTTTACATACAACAAATACATCTGGCTTAACTCTGTCTTTTCCCATAATTACTTCTATCTGCTCTGAAAAAACGGTGCAAGATTTCTTTTTAAGATAAAAAACTAAATCTGCTACTATATTACCTGTAATTATATTGTGATTTATTGAAGTAAATGATTTAGCATAAATATAACCATCTATATATTCTAAAGGATGTTTTGCTATTTCTTCTTCCTCTAAAAACTCTTCTAAAGTATATCTTGGTTCTAGTTCTTTTATTCCCATAAATCCACCCCTTATTTCTACTTATTATTACCACAATTATATCATATATACAGGTATGAAAAATAACACTCACTAATTTCTTAGTAAATGTTATTTATTATAATCTTTAAATCTTAGGTTTATTTTTTCATTATTTCATCAAGAGTGTGCCATGCAAGTACAGCACATTTAACTCTAGCTGGCATATTTGAGATATTTTGAAGTACCATTGCATCTTCTAATGTTTCAAGTGTTTCTTCATCTTTTATATCTCTTTTTATCATACCAAGGAAAGTATGAATAAATTCTTTAGCTTCTTCTTTTGTTTTTCCTTTTACAAGATCAATCATCATTGAAGTTGAAGCTTGTGATATTGCACATCCTGTTCCAGTAAATGCAAGGTCTGAAATTTTATCACCATCATATTTAACTTGTATTTCTATTTCATCTCCACAACTTGGGTTATGACCTTTTTCACAGGCATCACACCCAAGAATTTCTCTTCTATTTCTTTTTGACATATTGTGTTCCATTATTAATTCTGTATAAACTTCTTGTAAATCCATTATATTACATCCACCTTTTAAACATATTGTGTATTTTTTCAAGTCCCTCTATAAGCTTATCTACATCTTCTTTTGTATTGTAGAAGTATAGACTTGCTCTTGTTGTTGAGTTAACATCTAGAAATCTCATTAGAGGCTGTGCACAGTGATTTCCAGCTCTTACAGCTATATTATAACTATCAAGTATACTAGAAACATCATGTGGGTGAACTCCTTCCATTTCAAATGAAATTACGCCCTCTTTTAAATGTGCATCACTTGTACCATATATCTTAATATAAGGTAATGCTTTAAATTTTTCAAGTGCATACTCTGTAAGTTCTTTTTCAATAGCTTCTATATTTTCCATTCCTATTTCTTCAAGATAGTCTATTGCAGCTCCAAGTCCTGCTGCTGCCCCAACATTTTGTGTTCCACCTTCAAATTTATAAGGAAGTGGTGCAAATGTAGCTGTTTCCTCATGTACATATTCAACCATATCTCCACCAAACATATAAGGTGGCATATCATTTAGTATTTCAGCTTTTCCATATAAAACACCAATCCCCATAGGTCCAAGCATTTTATGTCCTGAGAATATCATAAAATCTGCATCAAGTTCTGTTACATTTACTTTTCTATGTGGAACCATCTGTGCTCCATCTATAATAACTTTTGCTCCATTATCATGGGCAATTTTTATAATCTTTTCAATTGGATTTTTAATTCCTAGTACATTTGAAACTCCTGTAACACTTACAAGTTTTGTTTTTTCTGTAATTTTAGAATTAATTTCTTCATCTGTAAGCTGACCATTTTCATCAACATACATATACTTTAGGATTGCTCCCTTAGCTCTTGCAACATTTTGCCAAGGAATTAAATTTGAATGATGTTCTGCTATTGATATAACAATTTCATCACCTTTTTCTATAAAATTCATTCCATAGCTCATAGCAAGAAGATTAAATGCCTCAGTAGAGTTTTTTGTAAATATAATCTCTTCTACTTTTTCTGCACCAATAAATTTTCTAACTTTTTCTCTAGCACCCTCATAAACATCTGTTGCTACCATAGAAAGTTTATATGCCCCTCTATGAGGATTAGCATTCTCCTGCTTATAATATTTTTCAACAGCTTCTATTACGCTATAAGGTTTTTGAGTAGTCGCACCACTATCAAGATATATAACTCTCTTTCCATCTTTTTCTAAAAGTACAGGGAAATCTTTACTAAAATCTCTATTTAACATTTAAATTCTCTCCTTTTCTAACTTTATAATATTTAGCATATAGCTGTATCAGAGCTATATATACCTAAAGATACATTGATACAGCTACATAAAAATACTATAAATTTTAAGCTAATCTATTTTTGATATAAGCTAAAATTTCACTTTGAATATCTTCATGGCTTATCTTATCAACTATTGGGTTAAATGCAGCATTGATTATTAAGAATCTTGCCTCATCATATGAAATCCCTCTAGTCATTAAATAAAATAATTTATTCTCATCAATACTTCCTGATGAAGCAGCATGCTCACCTGAAACATCATCTTCCTCACAAAGTAATAATGGAACTGATCTTGATCTTGCTTTATCTGATAAAAGCATACAGAATTCTTCTTCTACACCTTTACTCTTTTTAGCACCCATTTTAAAATCAAGTGTACCTTTAAAGTTCTTAACTGCTTTATCTCTAAGAGCTCCTTTAACATCCATATTTGCAACAGATTTTTGACCTTTGATTGTCATAACATAATTAAGGTCTATTTTTTCACTATCTGTTCCTATATAAACTGATGATAAGTCACCTTTTGAACCATTTCCAAGAAGAATTGCTTCATAACTTGAAACTGTATTTTCTCCACCAAGGTCAATTGCAATAAAATCTACCTTAGCATTATCTAAAACTTCTGATATATTTGAATCAAAGTTATTTACTTTACTTCCAAGTATATTTACTTTTGAAACTTTCACCTCAGAATTTTTACTTGCAAATATTCTACATACTCCATTATGGTATCCAACAAGACTTTCATCTGATGAATATTTTATTATAATATTTGCCTTTGAATTTTCTCCTGCAAATATAACAATATTATCTATAAGTGTTGAGTTTGACTCATCAAATTTAAAATCAATTACTATATTTTCAGAAATTATAGCATTATCATCTATTTTAATCATAAGTCCATTTGTAAACTCTCTTGTAGCTTCATCAAGCAATCTATCTGAAACTCCGTATTTAAGTTCATTAAAGTCTTCATTTCCAACTAAATCAGAAACTGCAGCTCCTGTTACACCATTTAAATTTATATTAACATTTGTAAATCTATCTATTGTTAACTTCTCTATATCAAGAGAAATCTCATTAACACCTTGTTTATTACCAGTTCTAACTGGAATCTTATTTAATTCTTTAAATTTCATTATCCTATACTCCCTTCAAGCTCAAGAGTAATTAGGTTATTCATTTCAACAGCATATTCAAGAGGTAACTCTTTTGAAATTGGCTCAACAAATCCTCTAACTATCATAGCTTTAGCTTCTTCCTCACTAATTCCTCTACTCATAAGATAGAATATAGCATCATCACTGATTTTACCTATCTTAGCTTCGTGGCTCATTTCTACTTTATCAGTAGCAATATCAATAACTGGAATTGTATCTGATTTTGAAATTTCATCAAGCATTAAAGACTCACATGAAACTGTTGATTTTGAACCTTCTGCATTAGCATTAATCTTTACAAGACCTCTATATGTTGCATTTCCACCATCTTTAGCAATTGATTTAGAATTAATTGTTGATGATGTATTTTTAGCAGCATGAATTACTTTTGCACCTGTATCAAGGTTTTGACCAGCACCTGCAAATGAAACTCCTGTGAATTCTGACTTAGCATTTTCTCCTCTAAGTACACTTGTTGGGTAAAGCATAGAAACTCTTGAACCAAATGAACCTGAAACCCATTCGATTGTTCCATCTTTATCAACTAAAGCTTTCTTAGTATTAAGGTTCATCATATTTTTTGACCAGTTTTCTATTGTTGAATATCTAAGAGTTGCTCCTTCTTTAACAAATAACTCAACACATCCTGCATGTAAGTTTGTTAAATTATATTTTGGTGCAGAACACCCTTCTATAAAGTGAAGACTAGCATTCTTATCTACAATAATCATAGTATGCTCAAACTGACCAGCTCCTGGTGAATTAAGTCTAAAGTATGATTGAAGTGGAATATCAACATGAACTCCTTCTGGTACATAAACAAATGATCCACCTGACCAAACTGCTCCATGAAGTGATGCAAATTTATGATCATTTACTGGAACACAAGTCATAAAGTACTCTTTTACCATATCTTCATGCTCTCTTAGTGCTGTTTCCATATCTGTATATATAACACCTTGTTCTACAAGTTCTTTCTTGATTGAGTGATATACAACTTCTGAATCATATTGTGCTCCAACTCCTGCAAGTGAATCTTTCTCTGCCTCTGGAATACCAAGAAGGTCAAAAGTTTTTTTGATATCTTCTGGAACTTCATCCCAAGATTCTGCAAGTTTACCCTTTGGCTTAACATAAGTAACTATCTCATCCATATTAAGTGCTGATAAATCTGGTCCCCATGTTGGCATATCCATCTCATTATAAACGTTTAAAGCATTTAATCTGAAATCCTTCATCCACTTTGGTTCATTTTTTTCATTAGAAATTGTTTCAACAACCTCTACTGTAAGTCCTTTATCTGTTTTGTAACTAAACTCATCTTTATTTTTAACATCATAGATTCCTCTGTCCATATCTTCAAGCTGAGTTCTTTTTTTATTATCTGTCATTTTAAAAATCTCTCCTTTGCTTAATTTTTGAACTGTTCAAATCCATTCTCTTGTATTTCTTTAGCAAGCGATGCATCACCTGTTTTAACAATTTTTCCATCAACTAAAATATGAACATAGTCAACATCTAAGCTATCAAGGATTTTGTTATTATGAGTGATGATTAAAACTGCATTATCTTTCCCTGCATACATTTTAATTCCTTCTGAAACTATTCTAACAGCATCAACATCTAGTCCTGAATCTGTTTCATCAAGTATTGCTAGTTTTGGATTTAAAGCAAGAAGTTGTAATACTTCATTCTTCTTCTTTTCTCCACCTGAGAATCCAACATTTAGGTATCTTCTAAGATATCCTTTATCAATTTTTAAGCTTTCACTTATTTTTTTAAGCTCTCCGCTGAACTTTAAATATCTAACAGCTTCTCCTGTAATAGAAGTTTTAGCTGTCTTTAAGAAATTCTCAACTGTTATCCCTGGAATCTCTTCTGGTGTTTGGAATGATAAGAATAAACCTTTTCTAGCTCTTTCATCTGTTTTAAGACCTGAAATATCTTCACCCTCGAAAAGTATCTCTCCAGAAGTTTGTGTATATCTTGGATGACTCATAAGTGTATTTGCAAGAGTTGACTTACCAGCTCCATTTGGTCCCATAATTACATGAATCTCACCCTTATTTACTGTTATATCTAAACCTTTTAATATCTCTTTATCATCAGCCTTACTTTTAAGACCTTTAACTTCTAATAATTTTTGCATTATAAAACTCTCCTCCTATTAACTCCGAAAAATCCCTATCAAAATACTCTGAATTGAAAACTTATTTCTAGAATTAATTAATAATATATATTCAAACAACTTAATTTCTAATTATATAAAACCTATTTGGCTTTATCCTATATTTATAGTTTTCGTCAAATCTATAAATCTCAAACAGACTAATTCAAATTTTTTAATTAATCTTATATTTATATTCTACTATTTTTATCGGAATTAATAAATAGCAAATTGAAAAAAATATGATTTTTTTAATAATAAGTATTAATTAGTAGTAAATATAAGCTATTTCACTCTAATAAAGCTTGTGTTTTCTAAAAACAAAAGGTAAATATTTCATACTATTACATATATATTTTTTTATATCTGTTTTTTCAGCATTAAACTTACTAGTTTCATTTAAAATTGAACACACTAAAAAATCTACAAATAAAATTAATTGTAGATTTTTAATTATTTATCTGATATCTATTTCTAAACTACTAATTATATCCCAAATATCTATATATCTATATAATCAATACTTTTTAATATTCTAATTTGAAGTCCCTTTCCAATACTTCTACCTTGTGGAATAACCACCACATTTCCAATGCTATTTATAAAAATCCCATGATCTCCACTTTGCCTTTCTAAAATATATCCATTTTCAATTGCTACTTTACTTATTTCTCTCCATGACCTATCTTTAAATGACTTATCTATATTCCCTTCATTTCCACATATTTTTTCCTCAGTTGTGTGTATCTCTTGCTCATATGATACTTTCACATATTCTAGTATTCCATTTGTAAAATTCGAAACACACTCTGTAATGCATTCCTTCATATAAAAATAAACTTCCATAAGCATATATCTAGTTCTATTAACTATACTTGGAAGGACTGCTCTACTATATAACTCAACTGCTGGAGCTGACTTTTTAAAATATTCAGCATACCCCACTCTATAATCATCTTCATTAACTTTTGCACTCTCAACAATTTTTAATACGTCATGTAAAATTCTATTTGTTTCAATACTTAAATTTTTATAGATTTCTACTCCTTCAAATATATTGCCATCTAAATCATTTTCATCACTCTTAGCAAGCCAATTGCATATCTCGTAAGAATGTTTACCACTAAATATTTTTTCTTGTGCATCATTATAAAGTTTATTCATCTCTTCAAACTCTATATTAAAATCATCAAGAATATTATTAACAATTTCTAAAATCCTATTATTATTAATCCTTATAGCATTTTCACAAAGCTCCTTGTAGACTGTCTTATCATCTTTATTTTTATTAATGATATCCTTTAGCCTAGAAAGAGAAATCCTTCTAAAATCTTTTTTATTTTTTGCTTTCTGTTTTTTTCTAGGCATAAAATCTCCTTTCTACAAGTTAAACTAATTCTTCTAACTACATATATATTCTTCTAACTCTTTATTTAATGATTATATAAGAAAATATTTATATTAGGTGTATATAATTATATTTCTTTCAACATTAAAAACTGCAAAAAAAGTCCTTCTATAAGTATCATCTACCCTAGAAGGACTTTTCCCATATATAATTTTTTTGTACTTTGAAAATCTATTTTACTAAATAATTATATTTTATCTTTTTTTATATCAAATCTATCTGCATTCATAACTTTATTCCAAGCATTAACAAAATCTTTTAAGAATTTTTCTTTAGAATCTGAACTTGCATAAATTTCTGCTATAGCTCTAAGTTGAGTGTTTGATCCAAAAATCAAATCAACTCTAGTAGCAGTCCATTTTTCTTCTCTAGTTTTTCTATCAACTCCAACAAACAGATTTTCATCATTTTCATTCTTTTTCCACTCTGTTGCCATATCAAGTAGATTAATAAAGAAGTCATTAGATAAAACTCCTACATTATCAGTAAGCACTCCACTTTTTGACTCTTTATAGTTAATACCAAGAACTCTCAGTCCACCAAGTAATACTGTAAGTTCTGGTGCTGTTAAATTAAGCAATTGTGCTTTATCTACCATTAATTCTTCAGCTGAAACACTATAATCATCTTTTAGATAGTTTCTAAAAGCATCTGCAACTGGTTCTAACACTTCAAATGATTTAACATCAGTTTGCTCTGCTGTTGCATCTGTTCTACCTTTAGTAAATGGAACTTCTAAACATATTCCACTTTTTTCAGCAGCTATTTCTATTCCTACATTTCCAGCAAGAACTATTATATCAGCTAAACTAACTTTTTTACTACTTTGTTTACTATTAAACTCTTCCACTACTTTTTCAAGTTTTAAAATTTTTCTTTCAAGTTTTCCAGGCTCATTTACTTCCCAATATTTTTGAGGAGCAAGTCTTAATCTAGCACCATTTGCACCACCTCTAAAATCACTTCCTCTAAAAGTAACTGCACTAGCCCACGCTGTTGAAATAAGTTCAGATACTGAAAGCCCTGTATCTTTTATCTTAGCTTTTAACTCTTTAACATCATTTTCATCAATACTATCATAATCTGCTTTTGGAAATGCATCCTGCCAAAGGAAATCTTCTTTTGGTGCTTCTGCTCCTAAATATCTAGTTTTTGGTCCCATATCTCTATGTGTTAATTTAAACCAAGCATTTGCAAATACCTTTTCAAATTCATCATGATTTTCATGGAATCTCTTAGATATTTCTAAATAAACAGGATCCATTCTAAGTGCTAAATCTGCTGTTGTCATCATAGGTGCATGAGTTTTTGAAGGGTTATGTGCATCTGGAACTAGCTCCTTAGCTTTAGGGTCAGTTGGCATCCACTGAAATGCTCCTGCTGGACTCTTAACTAAATTCCAATCAAATCCAAGTAAAGTTTCAAAATATCCAGTATCCCATTTTATAGGGTTTGGAGTCCAAGCTCCCTCTATACCACTAGATATAGTATCTTCTCCCTTACCACTTCCATGTGAACTTATCCAACCAAATCCCATTTTTTCAACTGAAGCTGCTTCTGGCTCTGCACCAACATGAGTAGCATCTCCTGCTCCATGACATTTACCAAAAGTGTGTCCACCTGCTACAAGTGCTACTGTTTCTTCATCATCCATTCCCATTCGCTCAAAAGTTTCCCTAATATCTTTAGCAGATTCAATTGCATTAGGCTCTCCATTTGGACCTTCTGGATTAACATATATAAGCCCCATCTGAACCGCTGCAAGTGGATCTTCAAGTCCTTTACCTTCATGTCTATTATCATCTAACCACTCTTTTTCTTTTCCCCAGTATGTGTCTTCCTCTGGCTCCCATATATCTACTCTCCCACCTGAAAAACCAACCATCTCAAGCCCCATAGACTCAAATGCACAGTTTCCAGCTAGAATCATAAGATCTGCCCAAGAAATTTTATTTCCATATTGTTGTTTAATAGGCCAAAGAAGTCTTCTTGCTTTATCTAAATTAACATTATCAGGCCAACTATTTATAGGTGCAAATCTTTGATTTCCAACATTTGCTCCTCCACGCCCATCTCCAGTTCTATAAGTTCCTGCACTATGCCATGCCATTCTAATGAAAAAAGGTCCATAGTGTCCATAATCTGCTGGCCACCATTCCTGTGATGTATTCATCAAAGTTTTTATATCTTTTTTTATCTCACATAAATCTAATTTACTAAATTCTGCGCCGTAATTAAAATCTGCATCCATAGGTGAAACAGTTTTGCAGTTTTGGCTTAATAATTTTAAATTTAATTGATTAGGCCACCAATCTTTATTTGAATTTCCTTCACTTGCTATCCCCTTTTCATCACTAGTATCTTTTCTTACTTTTCCTGTAAAAGGACATTTCATTTCTTCCATTAATAATTCCCTCCAGTTTTAATTAATATAATTTACTTATATAGTCCCCTTTAATATCTCTTATTATTCTATATTTTTCTCCACTTTTTGTGTAAACATTTTTGTTTGTAATTAAATTTACTAAAAAGAATGTAAATTAAGCGCTAAAAAAACTTACAATTATATTTTTATTTATGTATTAAAATAAGCTACCTATATTTATATCCATAGATAGCCTTCAAACTCTTTATTCATAACATTGTTATTAAAAACTTAAATCAATAAGCCTTGAAAATAACCAAATTAAATATATTAGTATAAGAACAATAAGTGTTGTATTTGACTCTAAAGCATATAAAAAATCACTTCCTGTTTTACACTCTTGTTTTACATCTAAAAAAACAATAATAGAATATATAATTATTAATACACCTATACCATAAATTATAATTTTAACTACCCCCAAACTTTAAAGCCTATATTA
>NZ_CAMQRY010000048.1 GCF_947036855.1 uncultured Clostridium sp. | reverse complement strand
CCATTGAATTATTATCTGATGAAAGTATTAAGAATATAATAATTGAATTTAATAAGGTGAAGTATACGGTTGTGAGCGTAGACCAATATAGATATCCAAAAGAATATATAGTGATTGTAGCTATTGCTTATGAGTAGTTTTAGTTTTGAAGCACAGGGATTAACAGAACTTATTAAAGAATTTGAAGAACTTGGAAGTCAAGAAGAAGCGTTGATAGTAAATAAAAAAATAGTGAAAGAATGTGGTGGGCTAGTTCAAGCAAATGCTAAAGAATTAGCTCCAATTTCGTTGGACCATATGAATTCTGGAAGATGGAATAAAAGTGGTCAATTTAGAAGTCAACCTCCTGAACATATGGCGAATGCTATTCCTTTAAAAGTTAAAGGTCAAACAGCTATAGTCGGATGGGAGAAATCTGATACAAGTCCATATTTTTATGCTAAATTCGAGGAATATGGAACATCGGAACATGCACCACACCCATTTTTACAACCTGCACTTGAAAATAGTGAGGGGGAATTTAATGGAATTGCAGAAGAAAAATATGCCGAGTTAATTAATAAGAAGCTAGGAGCTTGATTTTATGGATAAAAAAACTATAAATGAAATAATAATTTCGTTATTAGCTGATATAGCTCCAGTAAGTTATGGTTGGTTTACGGGAAGTAAAGAAAATCATATAACGTTCTTTGAGTATAATATGCTCGGTAATAATTACATGGATGATAAATTGTATTCTATGAAACATAGCATCCAAGTAGATTTATGGGGTTATTCAAACTTAGAGGATATAAAAAATAAAATAATTAAAATATTAATAGCGAATGATTTTATTTTTATAAATTGTAAAGATTTATTTGAATCTGAAAAAAACTTATATCATAAAGTCATTAGAGTTAGAATAACTAAAGAATTTTAAAAGTGAAGGAAGGTAATATTATGGCAGATTCTATAACAAATACTATTGAAAATGAAAGAGCAGTTGGATTTAAAGATATATTTTTAGCTAGTGTTTTTCAAAATGATGCTTCTATTTATTCTGTTAGTAATACAGTTGAGCTTGCAAGAGCGATATCTGGGAAATTAACGGAGAAGGTAACAACTACTACGTATTACTCAAATGATGTAATAGAAAGCGTAAATACTTCAATTACTGGGGTATCATTAGAATTAGAAGTTAATGCTTTAAGTCCAATGATGCAATCTACTATACTTGGTAAAAAACTTATAAATGGTATTCTGGCTACAAATAGTCAAGATACAGCAAATCAAACAGCTATTTCTTTTAGAATTAAAAATACAAAAGGTTTATATGAATTTTATCAGATGTATGATGTAGTATTTGAAACAGAAGGTAAAAGTTTTAAAACTTTAGCTGATAAAGAAAAAGATGAAACAATTAAAATTAAAGGAACTTGTACACCGATGGTTAAAACAGGTGATTACTATATTTCTGTTAATGAGCAATATTTATTAGAAGGTGATACAGATGCTAAAGCAGCTATTGCTACATGGTCTAGCAAAGTACAAATTAGAAGTGATATTATTAATCCATTAGTAATTTCAAAGCCTGTAACAGCCTAATTATTTAAAAATAAATAAAATGTTAAAAGAGTTATATGATTAATTTCTATAACTCTTTTATAGATTTTAAAGAATAAAAAATGAAAGGAAGTAATTTTAGTATGAATATTAAAATAATGAAAAATAAAGAGCAAAAAACGTTTCAACTTGGAGAAATTAAAGGTGATGTTTATCGAAAGTTTTTAGTTGTAAAAGATATGCTTCTAAAAAAAGAAGAAACTAAAGTAGAATATACAGTTAAAGATTTTGATGATATGTGTGATTTTATAATAGAGGCATTTGAAAAAAAATTTACAGCAGCAGAGCTATTAGAAAGCGTGAATATTTGGGATATAAATATTTATGTAGTTGAAATCCAAAAATATATAAATGATAAAACAACAAATAAAATGAAAGTTTTAACGGACTCTCTTTAAGGCTTGATACATGGATATAAATATAAAGAATAAAAACTATAAATTATATACAGAAGTTATTAAAGGTAAAAATGTAATAGCTTATTTAGAACTTTCTGATATTTTAAAAACTAATACAAATAAGTTTGAGTTACTCAATGCTCAAGCTTATTTTTTATATAGTTTTTTAAACAATAAAATTTCAGTATCACAAATTCTTAAAAATGTTAGCTCAAATGAAGTTGATGAATATACAACAGTTCTATTTAATTATTTACATGAAAATATAGATCATAAATTAATTAAAATCTTTGGATCTTTAGATAAAAAAGAAAACATAAGAGAAAAGTCGGCTTTTGATGATTATGATAAAAATAATGGTTATGAAGATTCTGATGCAACTATACAAAACAAAGAATATTTAAAAGATATTATTTATTCAATATATGATTACGGTACTCAAAGTGGAAATAGCTTTCAAGATATGAATGAAAACATAAATTTTATTAATTTTTTAGATTATTTTGATTTTATTGTAAATCGAAAACCAAAAGAAAAATCAGATATTGAAAATTAAATTTAACTTTTAAAGAAAGGAGAAAATTATGGCTAGTGCTAGTGTAAAAATCAATGCAAATTCAAGTGAATTTCAAGCTTCAATGAGAGCAATGACAAATAGCTTAAAAGAGGTAGATAGTAGTTTGAACTTAGCAAGTGAACAAGCTAGATTATTTGGCAGTAGTAGCGATGCTCTATCTTCTCAAGTAGACTTATTATCTTCAAGGTTAGAAGGACAAACTGCAATACTTGGAGAACAAAAAGAATATATAACTGTTTTAAGCGAAGACCAATTAAAACTAGCAGAAGCACAAAAAGCTTGTGAAGTTTCACTTGCTGACTTAAATAATGAAAGAAAAGAAGCTTTAAGTGAATATGGAGCTGAAAGTTCTGAGGTTGAAGCCTTAGATGCTACAATTTTAGAATTAAATGTAGAATATAGAGCACTTGGAACATCACTTGATAGAACAAATGCTAAAATGGCTACAGCAACTATTAAAGCTAATAATATGGAAACTAGTATGCTAAGGACAACAGCTAGTCTTAATGAAGCAAATCTTGCATTTAAAACAAGACATATAGATGCTTTTAGTTCAAGTATGGGGAAAGTTAGTTCAGTTAGTGGAAATGTTTCACGAAGTTTAAGACCTTTAAGTTTTGGACTTCTTGCAATAGGTGGTTATGCGGGATATGCCTCAGTTAAATTTGGAACAGCGTTAGCAAAACTTAGTACAATTGCAGATACTTCAAAAGTTAGTATGGGAACTTTCAGAAGTTCTATTCTCGCATTATCCAACCAAACAGGAGTATCAGCAACAGAAATTTCTGAAAGTGCATATCAAGCTATTTCAGCAAGTGTAAATACTGGTGATGCTATGCATTTCGTTTCACAAGCTACAGAACTCGCAGAAGCTGGCTTTACTGATACTGGACATTCGGTCGATGTATTAACAACAATTTTAAATGCTTATGGTCTTAAAGCTAGCGATGTCGGAAGAATCAGTAATGATTTAATCCGTACTCAAAATCTTGGAAAAACTACAGTAAATGAACTTTCTAGTAGTATGGGTGCGGTTATTCCAATAGCTGCTGCAACTGGTGTAAATCTACAGCAACTATCAACAGCATTTGTTCTTTTAACAAAGCAGGGAATAAATACTGCAACAGCAGGAACTGATATAAAGGGGATGTTAAATGAATTAGGGAAAAGTGGTTCTAAATCTGATTTAATTTTACGAAAACTTACAGGTCAAGGGTTTAAGGGATTAATTACAAGTGGAAAAACCGTTGGTGATGTCTTACAAATGTTAAAAATTCATGCTGAGAAAAGTGGCAAAGGATTAAATGATATGTTTGGAAATATCAGAGGTGGAACCGCTGCAATGGATTTAGTTAAAGTTAGTTCAAAAACTTTTAATGATACGCTTGAAACTATGAATAAAACAGGGAATGACACAAATATAGCATTTAAAAAGATTTCTGAAACCGCTGGGTTTAAACTTCATAAAAGTTTAATTCAACTTCAAAATGCAGCTATAAAACTTGGTGGAGCATTAACTCCAATCATTGCACATATTAGTTCAGGATTAAGTAAAATAGCTACAAGTATTTCTTCGTTATCACCAAAACAATTAAAATTAATCACTGATATAGGTATAGGAATTATTACATTTACCTTATTTACAGGAATTTTAAGCAAAGTTACTGGTGGACTTGGATTACTTGGAAAAGGTTTATCCAGATCAGTTAAATTCTTTACTAAAACTGACCATGTAGTTGGTGGTGTTACAAAATCTTATAGCCAATTTGGTAAGGTTCTTGGTGGTATTAAAAGCGTAGCTTCAAAAGCAGGAGAAACAATGAAACTTTTATGGGGAATTATGATGGCTAACCCTATTATTCTTATAGTAGCTGGACTTGTCGCATTAGGTGTAGCGTTTTACGAAGCTTATAAACATTGTAAAGTATTTAGAGACGGAGTAAACGAAGCTTTTTCTATTATTATAAAAGCTTTTAAAACTTGTATAACTTTCTTATCAAGTATTTTCGGGCCTATTTGGCAGTCAATTATGAGTAGTTTAAAAGTAGCTATAAAGGTATTTAGTGAAGTTGTTACTTCAATATGGAGTGTAATAACAACTATATTCAAAGGTTTTATGAGTTTTTTATCAAGTGTATTTAAACCGTTATGGAGTACTTTAATAACTAATCTAAAAGAACCTTTAAGTAAGTTTGGAATAGCAGTATCAAGTGTTTGGACAACTATAAAATATATATTTACTACATTTAGTAGCTTCTTATCAGGAGTATTTAAACCAATGTGGAGTGCAGAAATAGGAGTATTAAAATTTCTTATAAAAGGTTTTGCAATTGTTATAGGTGCCATTTGGAAAGGAATTGAATTTGTTTTCAAAGGATTTATAGACTTCTTTAGTGGTATGTTCAAATCTAATTTTGAAGAAACTACAGGAGCTGTATCAGTTATTATTAAAGCATTAAAACCAATTTTTGATATAGTGTTTAATGGAATAAAACAAGTGTTATCAGTATTTATAGGTTTCTTAAAAGGAAATTTTGTTGCTACTTTTAAATTTGCATTTAGTCTTATTGGAACTATAATAAAAGGTTTCTTGGGAATCGCTACTGGTATTATACATATGATAACAGGCGTGTTTAGAGGATTAACTGATTTTATAGTTGGTGTATTTACAGGGAATTGGTCCCAAGCTTGGAATGGAATTAAAGAAATATTCAGTAGTGTATTTAATGGAATGAAGGAAATATGTTCAAGCGTTTGGAATTCTATTATTAGCATTATACAAGGAGCAGTTAATTTTATATCTAGTATTATTAGTGGAATATTTAGTGCTTTTAATAAAGTAACAAGTATAGCTTCAAATATTGGACATAAAGTTGCCTCAGTAATTGGACTACATGTAGTTTTACCCAATATAGATATAAATAAAAATTCCAATTTAAATGTGAATCACAGAGCAATACCTATGTCATTTGCTTCTATGCCAAAGACTTTATCTAATATGAAAAATAAAACAACTTCATTTGCCTCAATTGGTAGTTTAAATAATAATTTAAATTCTTTAAGTGAGCTATCAAGTATAGCTTCAAACTCTAACTTAAATAATATTTCAAATAGTGGTAATAAAAATAATATTGATATAAATTCTATTATTGATAAAGTTGCTACTGAAATTGGGGAAAAGGTTCATGAAGCGTTTAAAAATAATAATACTGATAAAGAAATTAATTTAAAGGTAATTCTTAATGGAAAAGAAATAGCTTATGCGAGCAATGATTATCAAAATAGAATGAATGGAAAAGAAATAGAACTACAAAAAAGATTGAGAGGACTTTAATATGAAATATTTAGAATTCAATAATAGAAGTTCAGAAGATTTTAAACTTGGAATTATTAAAGTTAATATCGGAACACCAAAGCCTAATTTAATAACTGAGAAAGTACCATATTGTAATGGTACTTTTGATTTTAGTACCGTTGTAACAGGTGGACTTAAAACATATTCCGATAGAACTATTACAGTTGATTTTAATTATATTAGTGATGGACAAGAAGATTTATATACTAAGTTTAGTGAAATGAGTTCATGGCTACTATGCGGTGCTAAAGACAAACTGATTTTCAATTATATTAATGGATTTTATACTGGGCAATGTACAGAGATAAGTACTTTAGATAGCTTTATAAATTATGGTAAATTTACAGTTACTTTTATATGTAATCCAAGTTTAAAAGTTGGTTCTTATGGTGATTATATTTGGGATAAATTTAATTTTATTAACGGAATATCCGAAATAGCTAAATGGACTGTAAATACTAATGATATTATTAGTATTTTCAATAAAGGAATTGATGTTAATCCTAATCTATTAGTTGATTCTGATATAACTATAACTTTAAATAATAAAACTTTTAAGCTACAGGCAGGGGAAAATATTTTAAATGGACTTATTCTAAAGAATGGAGATAATGAAATTAAAATTTTAGAATCTAACCACAATACTACAATTCAAATAAACTTTGAAAAGGAGATGATTTAATGGCTAATATATTAAATGAAATTGATAAAATAAATACAGCCATTTACGGTAAAGATGTTCGTGGAGCATTAGCAAATGGACTTACATTAGTCAATGATGAAGTTAATACTTTAAATGATAATATAACTGTTGTACAAAATTTAGCTGAAAATGCTGAATCAAATATTAACGAAGCCGTAAACACAGCTAATTCAGCTAGTTCTAATGCAAATACAGCCGTAAGTAAAGCTAATACCGCAAGTTCAAACGCTACTCAAGCTGTTAATACAGCAAATAGTTTAATAGATGAAATTAATAAAACTAAAGCCTTACCACTTACAGGTGGAACGTTAAGCGGAGCAGTAGTAGTATCAAATGGTAGCAATAGTGCTGGGATTAATTCAGGGCAATTATTATTAAATGGTGCAGCTTCAATTTATTTAGATGCTAATAATAATATAAATATTAATTCTGGTGATTCCACTACCGATGGTAAATTACTTGGACAAACTATAGTACAAGGTGGTTTAGAAACTACTACTTTTTTAAAATCAGATAGCAATTCTATTTATTTTTCAAGTAATGAAGCTATAAATGTAGATAGCAATAATAATCTTATTTTAGATACTAATAGCGTTTATTCCGATTTAAAGTTTCAAAATAAAAGTTTATCTGAGTATACACAGAAAATATCTGAGAACTCTTATACTGCAACAGGGGGGATTAATTTAGTAGATAAATCTAATTATTACGAAATTAATGGAGGTATCAACTGTCCTAACGGTGGTTATAACTATGTTACTTCAACTAATAAACCGTTAATTCTAGGTAGAGTATATACTATAACTATGCTTGTTAAATCTACAATTCCTAACTTTTATATTGGTACTTGGTATCAAAAAACTTCTGCTAATGTAGTTGATTTCAATAAAAGTAATAGTCAAATTATAGAAGTAGGTAGCGGTCATTATCTAGCATCTATAACATTTACAGTGAGTCAAGATTCTGTAGGAAATAACTGCTATCAAGCTGCGTTATATAACACCCATGGCTCTTCAGACACAACCGTTATGTGGTGTATGTATTCAGAGGGTGAAAAAGCTTCAAGTTGGAGTCCGAGTATAAATGATATGAGAAGTTCTAGCAGTACTCAATTAATGGCTTTAGGTCATAGCGTTTCAAATCTTATGATAACTAATATTCAAAATGAAAATAAAAACAAACAACTTGGAGCAGTTTCAACAAATTTAATGATTGAGAATATAAAAAGTCAAAACCAAAATAAACAACTTGGAAAAACTTTAAGTAGTCTTATCATTCAAAATATAAAGAATCAAAAAGAAATAGATACTTTAAAAGAGCAAAATAAAACATTAGCATCTATTTTGGTTAATCAACAATTAAAAAAATAATAAATAATTATTGAAAGAAGGAATTTAAATGACATTTGAAGAGTGGAAAGAATTTTATGGATGGGGTTATACAAGCAAAGCACAGCTTAAAGAATTAGTTGAAGAAGGTGCTCTTACAAAAGAACAATATAAAGAAATTACTGGAGAAGATATGAATCCAGTAGCTGAGCCTATTAAATCTATTCCAAAAGTTGAAAATAGTAATACTACAAATATAAATTCTACAGTTGCAGCTAATCCAGTAGCTGATATTAAAGATAATACATCTATAAATAAAGAAACAGATCCAAAAGTTAAAGTTA
Source organism: uncultured Clostridium sp. (assembly GCF_947036855.1). Lineage (GTDB taxonomy): Bacteria > Bacillota > Clostridia > Clostridiales > Clostridiaceae > Sarcina. Next base: position 9,192 of record NZ_CAMQRY010000048.1, on the reverse strand, counting down.
CTAAAAATGAGGTAGCAAAAAGCCCACTTGGATTTCTTAATAACTAAAGTGAAAAATATATATAAGTAGATTATCATCTACTTAATTTAAGATTGGAGCAATATGTTTAAAGTTTTTCATAAATTAAATAATGAAATTATATGTTTATCAAAAATAATTAAATATCAAAAGAATCAAGCTGATATATTAACTATCGCTTTACCTTTTAACTCTAATTATTTTAATAAACTTAAGAAATACTTAGATTATATAAAAGTAATTAATACTAAAGATAATACTACAGTTTTTGAAGGTAGAGTTTTATCGAGTCAAGCATCTATGGATAGTACAGGTGAATTTGCTAATGTAATCACTTGTGAGAGTGTTTTAAACTACTTTAATGACACTAATACTGGTAAGTGGGAGTATCATCCCTTAGAAGTCCCTGAGAAAGCACCAAGTTATGCAATTCCAAATGCAACAGTTAAAATGTTTTTAAAAGATGTATTAGATAACCATAACTCAAAAGTTAGTAAGGAAAAGCAAATCTTTCTTGGTAATATAGAGTTTGATGATGCAGTTTTTATTAAGGTTAATTTTGAATCAAGTTTAAGTGTAATTATAAGTAGAATAGTTGATAGACATAATGGTTACTTAATTATAAGAAATGAAAATGGTTTAAACTATTTAGATTTCTTATCAGAGAGTCCTATTAAAAAGACTCATAACATTTCAGTTGGAGTAAATATGGATTCTATAAATATCAATGATAGCAATACTAATATTTTTACTAGAGTAATTCCATTTGGAAAGAATCGTATAGATATAACCTCAGTAAATAATAATTTAAACTTTGTAGAAGATGCTGACTTAATCGCTAAATACGGAGTTATTGAGAAAGTAATGGAGTGGCAAGATGTAACGATTCCTCAAAACTTACTTAATAAAGCTAAAGCTATTTTTACGCAGGTTAAAATAGATGCTGATGAAATACAACTAACAAGTTTAGACCTTAGTTATATAAATAATAATTTTGAATCTTTAAAGTTATATACACCTGTAAGAGCAATCAACAATGCACTATCTTATGATAATAAACATGAAATAGTATCTATAAATTTAGATTTAGACTATCCGTTTAAAAGTACTTTTGATTTAAATAATGACGCAACAACTTCAATAAGCTGCGTTAGTAATGTTATAGAGCAAACTAATTCAAATAAAATTGAAATTGTAAGTATAGGTAGTGAACTCGAAACCAAAGTAAGTGGTGATTCTTTTGAGTCTTATAAAATCCAAAGTGCTGATGAAATTAAGAATACTGTTAAAAGCATAGATGGAAATATTCAAAGCGTTAGAGATCAAACGTCAACTCAAATAAAGGATAGTGTAACTAATCTTAATGAAAACATTAAAAGTGTTAGAGAAGAGACCGCAAGTGAAATATCTAACAAGGTATCAAGCGAAACTTTTAATTCTTCTATAGTTCAATTAAAGGACCAAATAACATCAACTGTCAAAAATTCAGAAGATAATACATCTAGCAGCATAAAAGAATTATCAAATGAAATATCAACCAAAGTTAGCAGTGATGAGGTTAGTTCTTCATTTACGGAAAAGATGAATGAATTTGATTTTAAGATTGGTGATACTACTCCTTTATCAATAACTAAAGATGAACTTGATATGGAATTTTCAAATGGTGCTAAATGCATAATAAGTAAAGATGGCTTTTATTATAATGCTGATGGTAGTAATCATGCATACCATTCACTTTATTATCATGATTCTATAACAAAGGTTCGCAGTGGAGATAGCCGAACTATAACAGTTCCTCAAATTTTTAAAGGTAAAGATTATAAAATAGCTTATTGGCTTGGTAATATACTTAGCGAGAACCCTACAGATTGCTTAAATTCTTATGATGTTGAATTACTTGAAGATAATAGGGATAATCTAACCTTCACTATAAAAGTTAGTGTAATGGCGTTTAACCCACGAATTGAGACAAGTCCCTATTGGCGTGGATATGGAAATATAGTTTATACAATACTAGCATAAAGGAATAGGACTGAAAAATGAATGATGAAAATTTAAAATTAATATTAGAAACTCATAAAGAAAAAATTAAAATTAATGAAGAGCATATAAGTAAACTCGAAGAAAAGATAATAGAGCAGATACAAGATACACAAGAAACTAGAAATGATTTAAAGAACTTATGCAAATCTGTAGAAAGCCTAACAAGTACGGTTAAATATTTATGTATGACACTTGCAGGGTTTTTACTTGGGTTTTTCGTATGGATGATACAAAATCATTTTGTTATTAAATAAATTAAAAGAAAGAAGGATAAAAACAAATGAAAATTATCAAAGAAATATTAAACAGATTAAAAAACACAGGAACTATTATAGCCATAGCAGGAGCTATTCTATTGATTTTAAATAATCTTGGAATGCTTGTAGATAATCAAAAAGTAATGATTATAATAAACGCTATATGTAGTATTGGCGTAACACTCGGAGTATTAAATAACCCAACTACACCACACCTACAAAAATAAAATCAAATACTGGCAGTGAAACGATAGAGCTTGAAGGCTCTTTTTTTATTGCCTAAATATATAAAACCTAATAATTATTACCGTCTGACATTGTCAGACATACGACATACAAAATAAATAAATGAAAGAAGGAACTTACAATGATGAATATTAAAGGAATAGACATATCAAACTACCAAGGAACTATTGATTTACACGAGGCAAAAGATGCAGGCATTAAAGTTTGCTATATAAAAGCTACAGAAGGACAAACTTATACAGATCCATTACTTATGCAAAACTATAATAAAGCTAAAGATGCAGGTCTTGATATAGGATTCTATCACTTCATACATTCTTATGATGATGGAGCAGTACAAGCTAGATTCTTATTAAGTAAAATATCAAACTTAGATTATAACTGTAGAATAGCAATCGATATCGAAATCACTGATAATCAATGTGCTGCAACAATAAATAAATGTATTCATGACTTTGCTACTGAAATAACGAACCAAACAGGTCACTATCCATTAATTTATACTAACCTTAGCTTTGCTAATGACTACTTAGATGCAAGCCTTAGAAAGTATGGTTTATGGCTTGCTGAGTATGGAGTAGATAATCCATCAACTAGCACAGCATGGGGAAACGATTTAACAGGATGGCAATATGCTGATAATGGAAACTTTACAGGAACAACTGACCTTGATGTATTTAATACTGGTGTTTATATTCCATGCGCAGAAAAAATTCATACTTTAGAAGCAGGTGATTATGCAACAGTAACCGCAACTACTTTAAATGTTAGAAGTGGAGCAGGAACAAACTATGAGATAATAGGTAAAGTTAAAGCAGGAGATAAAATTAAACTTGCTGGCAAAGTAGGCGATTGGTGGTCAACTTATTATGGAGAGCATGGTGGATTTATGTATGCCACTTATTTAAAATAGTTTGAATAATAAAAAATTTCATGTTAACATTATTTTATTCAGTAGAGATTGTATTACTATACAGTTTTAGCCAACTGTTTAAAGTGTCAATAAAAGCCCAAGCAAGTTGTAAGACTTTTGCTTGGGCTTTTATTTTATTTATCATTAATAATGATAATATACTAAGAACTAAATTATATTAAATTGGATAAACTATCTCTATATAACAAATTTTACATTTGAAATATATTAAATTAGCAATTATACTTGATAAAAAACTATAAAAAAGAAAAAAAACTTGATAAGAGATTCTTTTATAGAAAATTAAATGTTATAATTAATACTTAATTAACATTGAAAGAAGGTAAAATTTATGGAATCTACTATTCAAGTAATCAATTTAATAAATAAAGATGCACGTGATAGTCTTTATAAAATTATGTATATTGGAACAACAACTTTTTCGCGTTTTTTAACTGATTATACGAGTTATACAAACTCTGAATCATTTAAAGAAAACAAAACAAGAATTTTCAATTCTTTTATAAAAAGACAATTTGAAACTGATCACTTACCAACAGCATTTCCTTTTGAAAGTGAATTAAAAAAAGTAAACGGCTGTAATAGAGCTCTTTTTTTAACAGATGAGAATACTAAGTTAACTATAAAAAAAGGTTCTAAACAAGAATATCGTAATAATGCCTCAAATTATTTAAAAGAAGAAGCTCAAAATAATAGTCCATATTCTCAACAAGTTTCATTTTTTATAACTCCAACAGATATACCTAAAAATAAACGTATCTTTATGATTATTGAATTTGATATTGATGAATTAGGAATCTCTTATTTAAGATTTGCTATACCAGATCAATATTTAAAATCATCTATAGATACATTTAATGGACTAGATGAATATAAAACTGTTATTCTAGGAACTGCAAATACTCCTGAAACAGAAAAACTTATAGAAGAAAATATAATTGATTTAAAAAAGATTACCGCATCTTACACTAATTAAAAAATCAGGATGGTGAATTTAAATGAGAATACTCAAATTTAAGGATACATCTGGACGATATTTCCCTAATAAAATAAAAGAAGCTAGAATCGCTCGTAGCATGTCTTTAAGCGAACTATCTAAACAAATAGGTGTATCTAGTCAAGCAATATCACAATATGAGCTAGGATTAAGTAACCCAAGCTTTAATATTATGCTAAAAATAATAAATGTATTAGATTTTCCTATTAACTTCTTTTCAAATAATATAAATATCGAAGAAAAGAAAAATATTGTTTATTTTAGATCTAATAAAAATATAACACAAAAACTAAAAAAAGCTTGTGAAGTTCGAATTAACTGGATTGATAGCACCTATGAATTTATAGAACAATATTTTAAACTTCCAACATTAAAACTTCCTAATAAGAATTATGATATTGAAAGCTTAGATTCTTTAAAAATAGATCAAATAGCTTATACTCTTAGAGAATATTGGGAATTAGGTGACCAACCGCTTAGCAATTTAACTGCCTTACTTCAAAAAAATGGATTTGTAATTACAAAATTAAAAATAGGAACAAAAAAAGTAGATGCATTTTCATGTTGGCAAAATAATATACCTTATATTTTTTTAGGCGATGATAAAAATTCAGCTGTACGATCTAGATTTGATTTAGCTCATGAATTAGGACATTTAATTCTCCATAGAAATTTAACAAAAGAAGATTTTGAGGAAGATGAAAAGCTTAAAGATATCATTGAGTTTCAAGCAAATACTTTTGCAGGAGCACTTCTATTACCTAGAGAATCATTTAGCAAAGAACTTATAACATCTTCTATTGATAGTTTGATTCTATTAAAAAGAAAGTGGAAGGTTTCTATTTCTGCAATGATCATGAGAATTATAGATATAGATTTATTAACTGATAATCAAATTAAATATTTAAAATCACAAATGATAAAGTATAGGTATTATCAAAAAGAACCTTTAGATGATATATTGTTAATTGAAAGACCTTACTTATTTAAACAAGCTTTTGAAATCCTAATTGAACATAATATTGTGACAAAAGATTTTATATTAGAATTTTTAAATTTAAAAAAAGAAGAAGCTATAGATCTATATTCTTTAGAAAAAGGATTTTTCGACAAACCAGATAATCTATTACAACTAATAACCAATTAATATAAATTAGAATCCCGACAAGTAAAATTATATTTGTCGGGATTTTTATTTATTCTTTTAAAAGATAAAATTATATAATTTTATCTTTTAATTTTTGCTTTAAAAATGGTTTGATAGCAGCAACTATAAGCGCATCTATTTTCTTTTTCTCTAAACTTGAAATACCTTTTCCAGATTTATTAAACATATCTTTTAAAAATTTATAATCATTTTCAGTATTAAATTTATTATACTTATTTTCAGTGAATGCACCCTCATCCAATAAAAATTTTAAAAGTTTTCTACTAAAAAATTCACTAGATATTGTAATATAAGTGTTTTTTTCCACTGCATGTAGCAATTTAAACATTTTCTCATTTACTTTAGTAAGATCATTCAAATCATTTCTATTAAATTTTTCTATACAAGAACTTCCTATAGGTCTTAATGATTTATTGTTTTTATTATTTTTTATTTCAAATAAGTATTTTATGTTTTCTTTACCACAAATACATTCCGATTCATTGTCTATGCTTTCTTTACAATCAACAATATCCCATTCCTCAACAGCTTCTTCCCAATTAGATGCACATGAATTAGAAATAATAGTCTTTATTAAATTTTCAAAATATTTGCTTTTTTTAGTTATTTCCATATAAATCCCCTTTTTATACTTATTAATTTTAAATATAATGAATTCACTTTCATAAAATTAGTATAAAACAAACTTGTGAAATATATATTTCCAAATTTCCAACAAACCGTAAATTTTAATAGTTATGCGTATAAATTCTATTATGCGAATAACTTTATATAAACCAAGTAATAGAGCCAGTTACAAGAACTTAAATCTTGTAACTGGCTCTATTTTGCGTTAAAATACCTCAAAAGGCGAATAGCTTTATCGACAAACAATATAAAAAGAGATACTATGAATTGCTAGAATTAATCACCAAATCAATATATGATAATAAACTAAGACTCTAATAAAATACTTAAATTTAGAGGCGATATATTATGAATTTAAAAAAGCACATAAAAATTTCAAAAATTTGCTTAACTACTAATTTCAAATCATTGGTGCTTTATAGTTGTCATAGATTAATTGTACTTTAGAATTATAGAAAATATAATTATTGGGGGAAATCACAATGAATGAAAAATCACAAGTTATATTAGAAGAAGCTGGTTGGTATGAAGGTCGAAAGATAGATGCTACAGAATGGTGTTTATATTTTAAGCGAGGAGGTATAAAATATTTAGAATCTTTCAGAAGTTTTTTTGAAGAGTTTGGTTTATTGGATATTAAATATAAAAATGTGATATTTTCAGAAAAAAAGGATGACTTTTATAGTGAAGAGCAAATTACAATACCATCAGCGGATGAACCAGTAGATATTCAAAATTTTTCTTATGATGAAAAATATGAAAATGAAGAGATATTAGTCTTTCAGAAAATAATAAATGAAAAACTAATGAGAATAGGTTTATTTGGAAAAGGTAATTACAATCTATTTATTTCGGAATCCGGAAAATTTTATGATGATGATGGACTATTGGCTGAAAATAAAAATGATTTATGGGATTGTTTAATAGAAAAAGATTATACTAATGCTATTTCATACGAAGAACTTCAAAAAATATAATTATTGGGAGAAATTAAAATGAGAATGGAGACAAAAGAAATTTTAAGTAAAAGTGGTTGGTATAGTGGAAGAAAAATAAATATAAAGCATTTTATCAAATATTATGAGGATGCTGGAATGGAAGTATTTGAATCTGTCAAAAAATTTTTAGAAGAATTTGGAGACTTAGAAATAAATATTAAAATTCACACACTGAAATTTGGAGAAAATATCTATAAAGCATACTTTAATCCAATTCATTTTAAATGGGGCTATGATACAGATTTAGATATAGAAGAGTTTATTAAAGAAAAGTTTTTAGTTGTTGGTGATATGCAAAATAATATGTACAAAGTAATAATTGGAGAATCTGGAAAAGTATATTTTGATGATGGATTAATTTCAGAAAATATTGATGATGCACTTGATATAATTTGTTTAAAACAAGATGATAAATTAATTTTATTTGAAAATTTAGTTTATATAAATTGATTTAAATATCTTTCACTTTGGATTAATACTTCGTATAAAGCCTCATTTGCGAAGAAGTTTTGCACTAATATAAATTATTGTTGCTTTGTATTTGTCACAGAATAATTGTACTTTAGAATTATAAAAAATATAATTATTGGTGTAACTATTAATGAATGAAAAATCAAAAGAAATATTAAGTCAAACAGCAGATGATAGTGAGGAATCAGTCGAATCTGTAGAATACGCATAAGTGGATTTACAAAGAGTTATATTAACTTTTTCATTAGCCATTTCAGGGGTTGGTGTTATCAAAAAAATTCAAAACATAAACTAGAGATAATGGTAAATCGCTAGTGGCATAAATTTACTTTGTTATTTTTTTATTAGAAATTTATGTTAATATTTTTAAGTAAATAAATAACATAAGGAGATTTAATGTGAAATCATTAAAATATAATTATCTAAAATATATTTTAATATGGATGTTTAATTGCTTGGTTTTGATAATACCTTCAGTGAAACCCGCATACTACATGTATATTAATAATATGAATGTTGTACTACCTATAAGAAATGATGCTATAACTAATATGGTGTTAAGAAGTATACTTATTTTTATAGTTTTATTTTTAATAAATTTTTTAAGTTTTAAGATTGCAAAATATATTTCGTATAAAATTAGAGGGGGGAAAGTTAAATACCTAACAATTTTTTTTATATTCTATATTGAATTATTTATACTAACATTGCTTTTTTTGAAAAATTTTAAACTAGCTTTTTTGGGGTCTTTTTTTATAATTATTTATAGTTTTATAGTTATGCTACAAGACTATTTATTTTCAAAGATATATAAAAGGTTTAATACGTTAAGAGTTATGATAATAAATACAATAGTATTTTTATCAATAACAATTGGAATACCAGTTTTCATTATAATTACAAAATTTCATTGATACAAAAACAAAGTATGATGATTATAAAATCTTCTTATTAAGTCTTTATCCACTTTCAAGAGAAAAAATAAGATGAATTTAATTTTTTGGTTTGTAAGCAATATAAAAAAGAAAGCTAACTTCAATTATGAAGTACATCTTGTTAAGCAGATATAGTAAAAATGGTATCTACTTAACAGTGGGATTTTTTTAGGATAAAAAATAGTATCAAAACTTAACAGTATCGACACCGATAGGGGTTCTTACTCAAGTATGGGTATAAAAAATAGTTGTATAACACATGAGGGTTTATTAATACTCTCTTGCTATACAACCATTTATTTATATTTACCCAAAGATGAGAAAGAACCCCGATAGGGGTTGGTGCTGTTTTTCTATCTTTAACAGGTTTCAAAACTTAGTATCAAAACATTTAAGCATATTCTAGTTTTGATACTGTACTGGCATTACATTATAGAACACACTTGATACTGTACTGGCATTACATTATAGAACACACTTGATACTGTACTGGCATTA
>NZ_CAMQRY010000047.1 GCF_947036855.1 uncultured Clostridium sp. | reverse complement strand
AGAAGTTTAAGTGTATTTTCCATTCCCTCATAATGAGTTCTTTCCATTCCATGAGAAGCGTGAACTCCTGGCCCTATAAGACCTCCACGAATATCATTCCCACTTCTAAGCGCTGCTACTGTATCTGAACCATAGAAAGGATAAATATCAATGCAATATTTTAGGTTATTTTCTTTTGCAAGTTCTATAAATTTATTTGTTATATTATAATCATAAGGTCCACCTGAATCTTTAGCACAGATTGAAACATCATATTCTGTGCAACTTAAATCATCACCTATACATCCCATATCTACTGATATAAGTTCTGTAATATCTGATGGAATTGATGCACTTCCATGTCCAACTTCTTCATAAGTAGATATAATTATTTTTGTTTTAAAGTTTGGCACAATATTTTCTCTTTTCATATTTTCTAAAAGAGTTAAAAGTATTCCAACACTTGCTTTGTCATCTATAAATCTTGACTTAACAAAACCACTTTCTGTTATTACAGTTTTAGGGTCTATACAAATAAAATCTCCAACTGATATTCCAAGTTTCTCTACATCTTCTTTTGATTTTACAACTTCATCAATTCTAACTTCCATATTTTCTGGATCTCTTTTCTTATCTGTTGCATCCTTAAAAACATGAGCTGCTGGGCTTGTACTTAAAAATGTTCCATTATAAGTTTTTTTATCTTTTCCTCTTGTAATTATTCTACAATATTCACTATCAAGTGTAGGTACAATAGGACCTCCAAGAAGTGTAAACTTTAAAGTTCCACCACTTGTTATAGACCTAACCATAGCTCCAAGTGTATCAACATGGGCTGCAAGTCCTATAACTTCTTCATCACTTTTACCTTCAATAGTTATAATCCCATTACCTTTTCTATTTCTCTCAAATTTATATCCAAAAGATTTAACTATTTCTTCAACTCTGTCCATAATTTCAAAACAGTAACCTGTCGGACTATCAAATTCTAATAATTCTTTTGTTGTATTTAAAAGAAAATCTTTATTAATTGTTATCATAAATAATCTCTCCCCTATCTTTTATTTTTTCACTTCTGGTAAATCAAAACTTGTTGGGTCTGATTCTTTTTCTTCTATAAACCAATCGTCCTCTGAAAATTCACCTGATGCAATTTTCTCAACTGGTATTTTCATATATCTTGCTTTTCCTGTTGCAGCAACTGTTCCATCTTCTAAAAGAATTTCACCTTCACCTTCAAACATTCTATGCGTATTTTTTGTAATTCTTCCAACAACTCTAAGCTCTGTGCAAAGTGGAATTGGTTTTCTATACTTAACTTGCAATTCTATTGTTACTCCCCAAGTATCTTTTTCTATTAAGTTTATAACTCTTCCAACTGTTTCATCAAGTAATGCTCCTGCAATCCCTCCATGAACTCGCCCTGGGTAACTCTGATGTTCTTCTAAAGTTTTAAAAACTCCAACTACATCTCCATTATCAAGTTCATAAAACTCTGTATGTAATCCAAGTTTATTATCAACTCCACAGATTAAACAATTCTTACTCGAATATTGTTTTTTAACAACTTTTCTCTCCATAATACAATTCTCTCCTTAAAATTATATATAGAAATATCTCTTTAATTATGCTTAAAGAGATATTCTATATTAATTATTCTATTTTTAGTATACCCTTTTTAACAGGCTAATAAAATACCAATTTCTATTCTTTTTCATCTTATATATGATTTTAAACCGAAGCCTCTTCATTCTCAATAAATCTATAAGCTCCATCTACAATCTCATCAGGATATCCTATATACTTTAGAAGTTTTATAGCATTTCTTGTTTTTAAAACTCCATCTTTAAGTTTATAATCAAAACTTAAACCTTCACTTTCACTTACTGCTTCGCTAAAATGATAGAAATCATGTGTCTGCCCAAGCATATCTGTAAGCTCTTTATCATGTGTTGCCACTATAGATAGTGATTTTCTTTTTTGGATATATTCTAAAATTTTCTCTGATGCTGCAATTCTTTCAACAGGATTTGTCCCTCTAAATATTTCATCAATACCACAGAAAACTTTATATTTCCCTTTAAGTGCTTTTATAATTCTAAGAACTGCTTCAGCCTCTGCTATATAATAACTCTTCCCTGCTTCTACATCATCTTCTGGACTTATTGAACTAACATAATTTAAAAATTCTGATTTATACTCTTTAGCAAACACAAAATTAAAACTCTGTGCAAAAACAATATTAACTCCTATCATTCTTAAAAATGTTGATTTACCAGCCATATTTGAACCTGTTAATACAATCCCTTTATTCTCAATACTTATAGAGTTTTTAACTACACCATCAATAAGTGGATGTGCACCCTCTACTATTTTAAAGCCAACACCATCTTCAAACTTAGGTTTTGTAATTTCATATTCTACGCTTTCCTTATATCCTTGCACAGATATAAGAGCATCTATTTCTCCTATAACATCATATAGCTCTTTAATTTCATCTTTATTATTATTTAAATTCTCAACCATTCCGTAATAGGCTTTATCAGCACTTAGTGTTATCATTGCCCAAAGTTCTTTAATCCCATTTAGTGATGATAAATTATCTACACCTCCCATTACACCAGTAGATTTATTAAATTTATTCTTGTCTTTACCCATTTTTTCAAATACATCATCTATTCTCTTTTTATATTCTTCTAATGCTTTTATATCAAGCTTTGAAATCTTCTTCCCACACTTAACAAGCTTTGCAATATAAGCAATTCCACTTCTTGGCTTTTCTGGTTTAGATGATTTTTCTATTGATGTAATAATTGAGTTTACTACGAGTAGTCCAAATAAAATATAAAGTTGTGCTGGATATAATATTCCTGTAATTAAAAGTAAAATTGGCAGTACACTACCTAAAAAGAAATATAAAGTCTTCTTAATATTATTTCCCTTATGATTACTTGTTAAAATATCAGCGAAATCATAATGCTTATCTCTTCCTAAAGAATATAGAGCTGATTGAACTGCTATTCTCTCTTCATCATTTTCTCCAAAATGCTCCATAAATTTACTTCTATCTTCTAAGACCTTTTTATCTCTTACTGGTTTTTTAAGTAATTCATAAAGTTTTGTTTCTCCAGCAGTAGAATATGTTCCATCCATTCTTATGTACATACTCTGTAGATTTAAATCTGCAAAACTTTGCTCATCTATATCTCCGTATTCATCTGAGTTAAACTCTTTATAATACTTCTTTATACCCTCCATATCATACTTTCTTTTTCTACGACCTAATGGCCAAACTTTTGTAACATATCTTTTAGCATTCATATTACTTAGCATATAACCCTCCATCTAGTTTGTTTTCTCTTTTATAAAAACTATTTTTTCTTTTCATTCTCTTCAATAACAGCATACGCACCTTTGATTATCTCATCAGGATATCCTATATATTTTAGAAGTTTTATAGCATTTCTTGTTTTAAGAACACCTTTTTTAAGTTTATAATCAAATGATAATCCAGTTTTATCATTAACTCTCTCACTAAAATGATAGAAGTCATGTGTTTTATCAAGTAAATCTGTAAGTTCTTTATCATGAGTTGCTACTATTGATAGTGAATTTCTTTTTTGAATGTATTTTAGAATTTCTTCAGAAGCTGCAATTCTCTCAACAGGATTTGTTCCTCTAAATATTTCATCTATCCCACAGAAAACTTTATGTTCTCCATCAAGTGCTTTTATAATTCTAAGAACTGCTTCTGCCTCTGCAATATAATAACTCTTACCTTTACTTATATCATCTTCTGGGCTTATTGAACTAACATAGTTTAAAAATTCTGATCTATATTTCTTAGCATGAACAAAGTTAAAGCTTTGTGCAAGAACTATGTTAATCCCAAGCATTCTAAGAAATGTTGATTTACCAGACATATTTGTTCCAGTTAATACAATTCCCTTGTTCTCAATATCTAATGAGTTTTTAACTACATTTTTAACAAGTGGATGTGCTCCATTTACTATTTCAAATCCATAATTATCAATAAACTCTGGTTTTGTAATTTCATATTCTGTTTTTTCTTTATACCCTTGTACAGAGATTAAAGCATCAATTTCTCCCATAACATCATATAACTCTTTTAAGCTTCCTTTATGAGCATTAATATTATCAATTACAGTGTAATAAGCATTTTCTACATTTAAAATTATAGCTCCAATTACATCTGAAAATGGTTCTATAAGTGGAAAACTTAAAAGCCCTCCAACTACTGATACTGAAACTGTTCTAAGCTTTTTACCATCTCTACCAATATCTTTTATAGCTTTATCTATTCTAACTTGATATGGCTTTAAAACATCTATCTTAAGCTTTGACATCTGTCCACCAGCTTTAATTAGTGCCGCACCATAATAAATCCCTTGATAAGGATTTTTTGAATCAAGTCTTCTTTCTTTTACTGCAATAAGTGAATTTATAAGAAGCAATAAAATTAAAAGAAAAAAGATTTCATATTTATAAAGTAGTCCTGCAATAATGATTATAATAGGAAGAATTTTTCCTAAAAGTAAATACGTATACCTTTTTAAATTACTGCCTTTATAATCATTACCTAAAAGATCCATAAAATTAAACTTCTTATCCATACTAAGCTCATATAAAACTTCTTGAACATCAACTCTATCTCCACCATGCTGTCCAAAATGCTCCATAAAAGCACCTCTATCTTTTAAAACTTTTCTATCACGCACAGGATTTCTAAGCATATCATATAATTTTGATTCACCTGCACTTGAATATGTTCCATCCATTTTTACAAATATACTATCTAAATTTAAATCTGAAAAACTTTGGTCATCAACTTCTCCATATTCGCCTTTTGTAAAATTATTATAATACTTTTTAATTCCATTCATATCTCTTGATAATTTACTACAGCCCTCTGGCCAAAAACTTCTAACATACGATCTACCATTTTTATTAAACATGCTTTATGTTTTCCTCCATCTAATTTATTTCCACTAATTATATCATACAGACCTAAATCACCTACTATATATACATTACGATAAATCTCACTAATTATTAAGTTTTGTAATAATTCATTCTATTATTCTATAAAGAAGAAAAAAAATGCTTGAAAATTTATTAAGGTGATATATTATCATCCATAATAATATATCACCTGTATAATTTTAAATTGAAGCTTTTCCATTTTCAATAAAGCTATATGCTCCATTTACTATTTGGTCTGGATAACCAATATACTTTAAAAGTTTTATAGCATTTCTTGTTTTTAAAACACCCTCTTTAAGTTTGTAATCAAAACTTAAACCATCACTCTCACTAACATCTTCACTAAAGTGATAAAAATCATGTGTTTTACTAAGTAAATCTGTAAGCTCTTTATCATGCGTTGCTACTATTGATAGTGATTTTCTTTTTTGAATGTATAATAAAATTTTCTCTGATGCTACAATTCTTTCAATTGGATTAGTTCCTCTAAATATTTCATCAATCCCACAAAATACTTTATATTCTCCATCAAGGGCTTTTATAATTCTAAGAACTGCCTCAGCTTCTGCTATATAATAACTTTTCCCTGCTTCTACATCATCCTCCGGACTTATTGAACTAACATAATTTAAGAATTCTGACTTGTACTCTTTAGCAAACACAAAGTTAAAACTCTGTGCAAGAACTATGTTAATCCCAATCATCCTTAAAAATGTTGATTTACCAGCCATATTTGAACCTGTTAAAACAATTCCTTTATTATTAATGGTTATAGAGTTTTTAACTACATCTTTAACAAGTGGATGTGCTCCTTCTATAATTTTAAAACCACAGTTTTCTTCAAACTTTGGTTTTACAGTTTCATATTCTGAATATTCTTTATACCCCTGCACAGCAATAAGAGCATCAATCTCACCTAAAATATCATATAATTCTCTAATCTCATTTTTATGACTATTCAAATTATCAATCAGACCATAATATTTTTTTTCGGCACTTAAAAAAATTATTTCAACAAGTTCTATAAGTCCATTTAAAGAAGATAACTCATCAACTCCTGATATTACACCTGTTGCCTTATTAAGTTTCCTACTATCCGTACCTAAAATCTTAAATATCTCATTAATTCTATTCTTATATTCATCTAATTCTTTTATATCAAGCTTTGATATTTCCTTTGCACATTTAAGAATCTTTGCAGCATAAGAAATACCTTTCTTTGGTTTTTTCTGCTTAGATGAATGTTCAAACCCTCTAACAAATGAATTTAATAAACTTAATCCAAATAAAACATAAAATCCTACTGGATATACTAATGATATTAAAAAAATTCCAATAGGTAATACACTACCTAAAATAAAATAAATATACTTCTTAAAAGTATTACCTTTATATTCATTAGTCAAAAGCTCTACTAAATCATATTCTTTATCTTTACCTAAATTATATAAAGCTGACTGAACAGTTATCCTATCTTCCTCATTCTCTCCAAAGTACTGCATAAGCTTACTTCTTTTTTCTAAAATATTCTTATCACGCACAGGTTTTTTAAGCATCTCATAAAGCTTTGTTTCTCCTGCACTTGAATATGTTCCATCCATTTTTATATACATACTCTGTAAATTTAAATCTAAAAAGCTTTGCTCATCTATATCCCCATATTCATCAGGTGTAAATTCATTATAATACTTCTTTATTCCTTCCATATCATAATTTCTTTTTCTACGACACCTTGGCCAAAACTCTGTAACATATTTCTTTCCATGACTACTTCCTAGCATATATCCTCCACTTATTTTCTTCTACCCTTGTACTATTTTTCTCACACTTTACTATATCAATTTAACCTATGCTCTCTTTTCACATGCTTCAATCATTTCAATAGCAGCATATGAATCATCTATTATTTCATTTGGATACCCTATATATTTTAAAAGTTTTATAGCATTTCTTGTTTTTAAAACACCCTTTTTAATTTCATAATCAAATGATAATCCTGTACTATCACTAACCTTTTCGCTAAAATGATAAAAATTGTGTGTTTTAGTTAGTAAATCTGTAAGCTCTTTATCATGAGTTGCTACTATTGATAGTGAATTTCTCTCTTGAATATATCTTAGAATTTCTTCTGATGCTGCAATCCTCTCAACAGGGTTTGTCCCTCTAAATATTTCATCAATACCACAAAAAACTTTATACTCCCCATCAAGTGCATTTATAATCCTAAGAACTGCCTCAGCTTCTGCTATATAATAACTTTTCCCTGCTTCTACATCATCTTGTGGACTTATTGAACTAACATAATTTAAAAACTCTGCTTTATACTCACTTGCATGAACAAAGTTAAAGCTCTGTGCAAAAACTATGTTAATACCAAGCATTCTAAGAAATGTTGATTTACCAGACATATTTGTACCTGTCAAAACTATTCCCTTATTTTCAATATATATTGAATTCTTAACTACATCTTTAATAAGTGGATGTGCTCCATCTACTATTTTAAAACCATAATTATCAATAAACTCTGGTTTTGTAGTTTCATACTCTGACTTTTCTTTATATCCTTGTACAGAAATTAAAGCATCAATCTCTCCCATAACATCATATAATTCTTTCAAACTATCTTTATGATTATTCAGATTATCAATAAGATTGTAATAAGCATTTTCTACACTTAATATTATTGAGCCTATCAATGCATGAATATCTTCTATAATTGGTAAATTTAAAATGCCTCCAACAATAGAAACTGATACTATTTTAAGCTTACTACTATCACTTCCAATATCATTTATAGCTTTATCAATTTTTTCTTGATATGGTTTTAACACATCTATATCAAGCTTTAAAATTCTACTTCCTGCTTTAATAAGTGCTGCTCCATAATAAATCCCTTCATATGGTGTATTTAAACTAGCACCTCTCTCTTTTGCAGAAATAAGTGAATTTATAAAAACTACTGCTATAAATACTATTAATATCTCATGCCTATAAAATATCCCTGCTAATAAGAATATAATAGGAAGAATTTTTCCTAAAATAAAATAAGCGTACTTTTTAAACTCATTTCCCTTATAATCACTATTTAAAAGTTCTAAAAAATTAAACTTCTTATCCCTACTAAGCTGATATAAAATTTCCTGAACATCAATTCTATCATCAGTATATTCCCCAAAATGCTCCATAAAAGTATTTCGTTTTTCTAAAATTTCTCTATCACGCACAGGATTTCTAAGCATGTCATAAAGTTTTGATTCTCCCGCACTTGAATATGTTCCATCCATTTTCTCAAATATACTATCTAAATTTAAATCCGAAAAACTTTGCTCATCTATTTCTCCATACTCACCAGATGTATATTCATCATAATATTTTTTGATTCCATCCATATCCCTTGATAATTTATCGCAGCCTTCTGGCCAAAAATTTGTAACATACATTCTAGCCTCTCTATTTTTAAGCATTCTTTCCTCCACCTAGTTTATTTTTATTAATTATACCATAGTTTTTACCACATTTTTACATATTATTAGTTAAGATAAACTTAACTAATTCTTAATTTTGTAATAATATTTTTAATTCTTGTCTAAAATTCAAAAAAAATGCTAAAAATTTTATTAAGGTGATATAATACTATGTAGACTAAAATTCTATGAAGGATTTTATTTTCTACTACATATAAGTTTAAAAACTTTTTAAAACATAAATCTTTACTTTATTAATTAAAAAGCATTCAGAAAATATTAATTTTTTATAGTTTTAATATTTCTGATATCCAAACTTAATTTTAAAAATGAAAGGATGATTTAATTGGAAAATACACGTAAGAAAAGAGTTATACTTGGTATGTCGGGTGGAGTTGATTCTTCAGTATCAGCATTACTTTTAAAAGAACAAGGATACGAGGTTATAGGTCTTTTTATGAAAAACTGGGATGAAAAAAATGAAGAGGGCATCTGTACTGCAACAGAAGATTTTGAAGATGTTGCTAGTGTTTGTAGCCAACTTGATATCCCTTACCACACAGTTAACTTTGTAAAAAAATACTGGGATAATGTTTTTGAATATTTCCTAGCTGAATATAAAAAAGGTAGAACACCAAACCCTGATGTTCTATGTAATAAAGAAATTAAATTTAAAGCGTTTCTTGATTATGCATTAACACTTGATGCTGACTATATAGCTATGGGGCATTATGCTAATGTTAATCAAAATGAAGAAGGCAAGTTTGAACTTCTTAGAGGTAAGGATTCTAATAAAGACCAAACTTATTTCCTATGTATGCTTAACCAATATCAACTATCAAAATCACTATTCCCTATTGGGCATCTTGAAAAAAGTAAAGTTAGAGAACTCGCTATAGAAGCTAACTTAACTACTGCTGCAAAGAAAGACAGTACAGGAGTTTGTTTTATTGGAGAAAGAGATTTTAATAAATTCTTAAGCCAATACTTACCTGCTCAAAAAGGTGAAATGAAAACATTTGATGGAAAAGTTATAGGTCAGCATAATGGTCTTATGTACTATACTATAGGACAAAGAAAAGGACTTGGTATTGGTGGTGGCTTTAGTACATCAGAAGAACCTTGGTTTGTAGCTGAGAAAGATATTGAAAACAATATTTTATATGTTGTTCAAGGTGAGAAAAATGCTAGAATTCATTTTACAGGACTCGTAACAGAAGGTGTAAATTGGGTTTCTGGAACTATTCCTACAGAGAAATTTAAATGTACTGCTAAATTTAGATACAGACAAAAAGATATTAATGTAACAGTTACTCCACTTGGAGATGGAAAATTCAAAGTAATTTTTGATGCACCAGCAAAAGCCGTTACAGAAGGACAATTTGTTGTATTCTATGATGGTGAAAAATGTCTTGGTGGTGGATCAATAGAAGAAACTATCAGAGCATAGCCTAAAAGCTTGTATATAACTACATTTCATATTAAAATATACTTATACTTTCAGAAGAAATGTAAAAGTATCAAAAGAAAATTAATGTTTCAAAAAGGATAACCCTTTTTACATTTGAGGAGGAACAGATCGTTGTATAATTTTAAAGAAGTTTCACCAGAAGTTGTTAATGAATTTAATGCATCAAGCAAAAAAGGTCATATATTTCAAACATCTTACTGGGCAGATCTTAAAGAATATTGGATACCAAAATTTATAGCTGGATATGACTCTAATGGAGAGGTAGTTTTAGCAACTACTATACACCTTAGAAAATTCCCAAAGCTTAACACATATATGGGCTATATTCCAAGAGGATTTACTTGTGATTACACAAATAAATCATTAGTTAGTGAATTCACTGACTTTTTAAAAAAATTCTCTAAAGAAAATAAGGTAGCTTTTGTAACAGTTGACCCAGATATACACCTTCGTGAAAATGAAGAGTTAATTGAAGAAGGAAACAACATAAAAGAACACCTTAAATCACTTGGTTATAAAAATACAGAAAGTAAAAACTTTGAAGGTATTCAACCAAACTTTGTATTCAGACTTCCACTTCCAACAGAAGGTGATAAAGCTGTTATAAAGAAACAAGTATTTAAAAGTTTCTCAAGCAAAACTAGATATAATATAAAAGTTGCTGAGGAAAGAGGTCTTACAGTTGAAATTTTTGATAAAGAATCACTTACTGATGAAGTTATGTCTAAGTTCCATGAAATAATGGTTACAACAGGTAAAAGAGATAACTTTATAGTTAGAGGAAAAGATTACTTTAAGAATATGATTGACTGCCTATACCCTCATGCAAGACTTTATATGGTTAAATATAGCTATGAAAATGATTTTAAAAGACTTACTGAAAAACTTTCAAAGCAAGAAAGTGATATAATCAAATCTCTTGCAAAAATTGAAGATCAAAAAGCTAAATTTGCTTTAGAAACTGATGAAGATAAAAAATCAAGAATCCAAAAGAAAATCACTGACAATGAAAGAAAAGTTGCTGAAAGTGAAAGACAAATCGAAGGATTCAAATCTAAAATCGAAGGAATTAAACCATATAAAGGTCAAGATTTATACCTTTCTGGTTCACTTTACTTATATCATGGAGATATTGGTTGGTACTTATATGGTGCTTCAGATAATAAGCTTCGTGATACAATGCCAAACTTTGCAATGCAATGGGCTATGATTGAAGATACTGTTGATTTAGGTTGTCCTGTATATGACTTTAGAGGAGTTTCTGGAGATTTAAATCCTGAAAACCCACTTTACGGATTATATAAATTTAAAAAAGGATTCAATGGAAACTTTGTAGAGTTTATAGGTGAATTTGATATTGTTACAAACACATTCATGTATAATTTATATAAAAAAGCATTCCCAGAATTTAAAAAAATCAGAAATAAAATGATGAATAAAAAACAATAATAAAAAGGGATTACACTCATCTTAGGTGTAATCCCTTCTACTATTTCATCTTCATTTAATTATACATATAAACTATCAATCCATGTTATTAAATTCTCTACTTCTGGTTTACTAAACTGTGCATCTGCACCAACAGTAATTCCCTTATGCTTTAAATCTCTTGTTATAAGAGATGAGAAAATAACAACTGGAAGTCTTTTTAACGCTTCATGAGTTTTAAGTTTTTTAGTTAATGTATGACCATCCATTCTTGGCATTTCTATATCAGTAATTAAAAGTTGTATATCTTCAACAAATAATTCACCTTTATTTTTAGCAAGTACTTCTAAATAATCATATGCTTCTTGTCCATCTTCAAACTTTTTAATATTTTTAAATCCTGCCTTTTCTAATGCATCTGCTAAAAGATTTCTAATTAATGGAGAATCATCAACTATACCAAGTTTTATAAACCCTCGCTCTTTATATTCTACATTAACAACTCTATCACTGCTAATCCCTGAACTTGGACTAATATCAGTAACTATCTTCTCAAAATCTAAAAGAAGGATAACATCATCACCATCAATTATATTACCAATAACAAGATTACTCTCTATAAGAGGTGTTGGCTTTAATATATCACTCCACTTTATCCTCTTAACTCCAATAACTTCATCAATATTAAATGATACCTTCATCTCATTAAACTCACAAATTATAGTTTTAAACTCTTCATATTTATCCTTAGTCTTATCTAAAATATAAATAAGATCCACAAGTGGAATTATCTCATTTCTACAAAGTATTATCCCTGCAATAGCTGGATGTGAATCTGGTATCGAAGTTAAATTACTGCAATCTATTACTTCTTTTACCTTAATTATATTTATAGCATAAAATTTATTTCCAACTCTAAATTTTAATATCTCAACTTCACCAGTTCCTGTTTCTAATAAAATATCACTCATATTTTTTCACTAGACTATCTAGCTTCCCCCTTTGCTTTTATATTAAACTCAAATTTTATTGAGCTTAAAGACCTACATCTCTTCTACAATTCCATATTTTTTTGAACTTCTCTTTATACTTTATTATTCGGCTAAATTTAATGTTCCTTAAGATTTATTTCTTTTATTGATAAAATATTATTATGCTTACTACAACTATATTCCTTACAGATATCATTTATATCAATCATTCACTTATTTTATTATCAAAAAAGAGCTAGTATTTTAAAATACTAACTCCCATTTCTATATTATAAATTTTTTTAAAAACTCTTTTGTTCTATCTTTCTTTGGATTTGTAAATATCTCTTTAGATGTTCCTTCTTCTACAACAAAGCCATCTTCCATAAATATTATTCTATCCCCAACTTCTTTTGCAAAGGTCATTTCATGAGTAACTATAATCATAGTTCTATGTTCTTTTGCAAGACCTTTTATTACACTTAAAACCTCTGTAACAAGTTCTGGATCAAGTGCTGATGTTGGCTCATCAAATAATATAACCTGTGGATTTATAGCCATAGCTCTTGCTATACTAACTCTCTGCTTTTGTCCACCTGATAAAGTCTTTGGATATGCATCTTTCTTATCTGCTAGCCCAACCTTTTCAAGCATATTTATACCAATTTCCTGTGCTTCTTGTTTTTTCATTTTTTTAACAATTAGAAGTGCTTCTGTTATATTTTCTAAAACAGTTCTATTTGCAAAAAGATTATAACTTTGAAAAACCATTGCTGACTGCTTTCTTAAATTTGTTATATCTTTTCCCTTTGCCCTAGATGTATCAATTTTAACATCACCAATAGTTATCTTTCCACCATTTGGCTTTTCAAGATAGTTAAGACATCTAAGTAGTGTTGATTTACCTGAGCCTGATGGCCCAAGTATAACAACAACTTCTCCCTTTTGAACTTCTAAATTTATATCTTTTAATACTTCATTATCTTTAAAACTCTTTTTTAAACTTTCTACTTTTATCATAAGTTCGCCTCCTTAATATACTGATAGTTTTTTCTCAAGTCTTCCTTGAAGGAATGTAAAGAATAATATTACCACCCAGTAAATTAAAGCTGCTATAACATATGGCTCAAAGAATTTAAAGCTGTCTGCTGCAATCATTTGTGCCTGTGCTAAAATCTCTACAACTCCAAGAGTAAATGCAAGTGATGAACTCTTAATATTATCTATAAATACATTTCCAAGTGGTGGTATAGCAATTCTAAATGCTTGTGGAAGAACTATTCTTTGGAGCCCTTGTGCTTTAGTCATTCCAAGTGAATAACAAGCTTCCATCTGCCCTTTATCAATAGCTCCAATAGAAGACCTTAAAACCTCTGCAATATATGCTGATGAGTTAAGCCCTATACCTATAATAGCTGCTAGATATGCTGACATATCCCGAAGCTCTGGGAAAATCTGTGGAAGTCCAAAATATAATATAAATAATTGGACAAGCAGTGGTGTTCCTCTAAAGAACGATATATAAACTTCTGCTATTTGTTTAATTACAGGTATTTTATAAACTCTAATCATTGCAAGTATAAGCCCTATAATAAGACCAATAATCATAGATGTTATAGCTATAATTAAAGTAGTCTTAAGTCCTACTAGTACTTTAGGGAATATCTTCATAGCATATGAAATACTAAAAATACTATTCTCTCCATCACTAGTTGAAGTTATATTTGCTACATTATCTGAATCTCCAACAGCTGTAACATTTGTTTTAAGCCATTTCTCTGAAATAGTTTTTAAAGTTCCATCTGCTCTCATTTGATTTATAGTTCCATTTATTTTTGTTATAAGCTCCTTATTTGCATTAGTTTTAGTAAACGGATATGCATTTTCTATAGTTTCAATCGGTTTACCAACTATCTTAAGAGGTAAATTCCCCTTATTAATCATCATAGCTGCTGAAACTCTATCAATCACAACTGCATCAATTCTACCAAGCATAAGCTGATTAAATGCTACATTTGTATCTTGATAAGTTTTAATTCCAATCAGACCACTTTTATCATTGTTCTTTATAAGTTTTTCATAATTACTTCCAAGGTCTACTCCAACTGTTTTACCTTTTAAATCTGATAAACTAGTTATACCATTTTCATCATTTCTAACAACAAGCTGTGCACCTGTATAAACAACTGGTTCAGTGAAATAATATTTACTCTCTCTATCTTTTGTAATTGTAATTTGATTTGCTATAGTATTAACCTTTTCTGAATCAAGAAGCCCAAAAAGTCCACTAAAAGATGCAGTCTTAAATTTTACATCATACCCCATTCTTTTAGCTATGTTCTTCCAAACATCAACCTCAAATCCCTCAATGTGATCCCCTTGCTTAAACGTAAACGGATAATATGTACCTGACATAGCTACTGTTATTGTTTTCTTATTACTTTCAGCTGACTTAAAATAATTTTGATATGTAAAAATACCAAGAAAAACAACAATTATTAATCCTACTATAATAGCTAATTTCTTTTTCATATGTAGACCTCCTCTGTTATTATGACAATTCCGATAAAGTTTATCAGAATTAAAAAGTGTAAAAAATAAATAAATTTAGTATCTAAATTTATTTTTAACAATTTTCTTATATTTATTTATATTTCTTTTCTTCTGTAACTATATTGTAATTTACAATTGTGAAAATCATATGAAATTTTAGCTTTTATTTTAATAATAAATTTAATTTACCTTATAAAAATAAAAAAAGTTACTCAAAATAGAAATTAAATCTACTTTGAATAACTTTTATAAACTACCTATTTAAAATCATTATATATAATAACTTTACCTACTTCTATGAAGATAAGTGCTATCTGAGCTATTATAGCTATAATATAAATCATAACCATTTGAACTTCTGGTATTACTCTTAATAAAGAAGATAATGTAATTACTATGAAAGCTACTATTAAAAGACCTAAAAGTTTTAAAATAACTTTTCCATCTGTCTTAAATAATAAACCTAAATTAAATTTAAATGCTTCAAATAATTTTTTATCATCAATCATTATTCCTGGTATAATAAATGCTGTTAAAATTATTGATACAAGACCAATAACAACACCTAAAAACACACTAAACATTGTTGCTTCTGAACCAACATATATAATAATAAAAGTATTTATTAAAGTTACTAAAAACCCTGCTATACCACTTATTATACCTATGATTATTGCCGCTCCAATTATTCTATACCATCTTTTAAAAGCTAGTCCTATAGCTTTTATAAATCTAATTTTATTACCTTTTTTTCTCTCATCAATATACTTTACAACAGACGCATCTGCAAAACATTGTACAAGCCCTGCAAGTATTGCTGTTCCCACAACTACAACAATTGACATAGCTGGAAGTGTACTTGTAACACTTTTAGATATTCCCATTCCTGAATATATTATAGCTATTGTTGCAAGTGTTAAAAATATATAAAAAAGTATAACAATCACAAGAGTTCCCCAAATATTTTTTCCAAGTAATGAAAGAGAATCTAAAATTATACCTTTTCTTTTCATTGGTTCATTATTCACTTTTATTCACATCCTAATTTTTATTTTAAAGTTATGTACCATTTTACTATTTTTAGATAAATCATATATTACAAATTAATAAAATTTCATCCTAAATCCCAAAACTTTCTACTATATATTATAACATAATTCACTATACTTTTAAGAAACTACAGATAAACTTCATATCTATCAAAGATTTTAATTTTACTATACTAAATAGACTTGTACAAAAAGAACCTATATTGTGAAACTTTATATTAAAAGTTACATAATATAGGCTCTATAAAATCTATCTAATTTGAAAATAATTCTATTGGCTCTAAACTCGCTAAAATATTTTCTAATGAATATTTATCAGTATCAATATCAGTATCTCCAAGCAATATCTTAGTAATAATTTCTTCCTGTTCATCAGCAAAGAAATCACTTTCTCTTACTGCTTCAATTACACTATCACTTTCATAAAGCATTGGCTCACCTTCTTCATTACCGATAGTTCTAAAAACTTCTTCACGAGTTTCATCATCACTCAAATCATGTTTTTCATAATCTTTATTCTTCTTACAAACTTCTATTCTATTTTCATAATATCTATTAACATAAGCTTTTGCAAACTCAATGTCCTCTACTAGAATAACCTTCTTACTCGGCATAACTAATACATACTCTTTTTTCTCAAAAATCATGATTACCGCCTCCTTAAAGCTTCTTAATGATAGTATGTCCACAAAAATAAATATATATTAAACTTAAAATTTACCTATCCTAAGACTATATTCCATAACAAAAAAAGATGGCTTGAGTAAAACCTCAAACCATCTTTTTCAAACTATCTTTTCCTAATTTTATTTATCTTCATTATCATTGTCATCATCTTTTTTATTTTTAAATTTCTTAAATCCAAAAATACTTAGTCCTGATGCTAATGATAATGATAATAATCCTAGTAAGCCTTCAGCTCCTTCAGTAACTGATGCTATTCCTGTATCAGGTAACTGAGTAATAGTCTTTTGCTCTTTGCTATTCATAGTAGCAGTATTAACTAAATCACTATTAGTATTATTACCTTGAATATTTGGAATTATATTATCATTTGTATTTACCTCATTATTACTTGATGTAATATTAGGTTCATTATTATTACCTTCCTGATTATTGATATTACTTCCATCATTAATATCTTTATTAGGGTTTGGTAAATGATTTTCTGTTTTATAAGTATGATAAGTGATTACTGTTGTTCCACTTGGTACCACAGTTGGTACTTCACTTGGATCTACAATTTTTCCATTCACATCAATCTTAGTCAACTTACTACCATTTGATATTGTTGGTATATCTATCTTAGTTCCTACTTTTTCAGTTTTTGTTATTGTTGTGATTACTTTCCCATCTTTTCCAACAACATTTATAGTAACAGTTACCTCTTTTACTTCTGGTTTAACAATTGGACTTGTATGATATGTGATTACTGTTGTTCCGCTTGTTACCACAGTTGGTACTTCACTTGGATCTACAGTTTTTCCATTTACATCTACCTTGTCTACTTTGCTTCCACTTGGTATTGCTGGAATATCTATTTTATTTCCTATCTTCTCAGTTTTTGTTGTTGTTGAAATTACTTCTCCATCTTTTCCAATAATATCCACTTTTACTATTCCAGTTTTAATTACTGGTGTTACTGGTACATTTACTGTTACCACTACATCATGCTTTCCATCCGCAACTTTATCTGGTACTT
>NZ_CAMQRY010000046.1 GCF_947036855.1 uncultured Clostridium sp. | reverse complement strand
TTATATCATATTATTTAAGAAGTTTAGGATATGAGGCAAGAAATCATATGGATGCTAATTATTTAGTTAGGCTTATACCAGTAGCGAAAAGTGCTGGAATTGGAGAAATTGGTGCAAATGGACTACTTGTAACTAAGGAATATGGACCAAGGATTAGACTTGGTGTAGTTACAACAAATTTAAAGTTTAAAGCTGATAAAGAAGTTGATTTTGGACTTAGATATTTTTGTGAAAAATGTGAAATATGTATAAAAACTTGTCCAGCTAAAGCAATTGAATTGGTTGATAATCTTTATGCGGAAAAAACATATAGGCATAATCAAGAAAAATGCTATGATAAATGGAGATATTTTGGAACCGATTGTGGCATATGTATATCTATGTGTCCATTTAGTAAAAAAGAAAATATAATTAAAGATTTAGATACATTTAAAGGTGAGGATAATTATATAAAAGCTATTTTAAGACAGGTAAAAGAAGATAATATAAGAAGAACTATAATAAAAAAATAAAAGGTTGCAATATTTGCAACCTTTTCAATTTATCCAATTATTTTTTTAAGTTCAGTATTATTATACATTGAACCTGGGAATTTAGTAGCTAATTGATTTGCATAATCTTTAGCTTGTGAAGCTGAATTATGCTCTGAATAGTAATTAGCTAAGAAATATAAAGTTTCAGGTGTATATTCTGTAGAGTTTGGATATTCTTTTAAGAAATCCTTATATGTGCTAACAGCAAGTGTAAGATTATCTAGTTTTTGATAAGATACTGCTGATAGGAATAACATAGTAGCCCCTCTGAAATCATCATGAGCAAATGGTTGTGCCTCACTAAAATATGATACAGCAGTTGCATAATCATTTGCTTTATAAGCAGTCATACCATTAGTGAAATAATAAGTGATACCAGTGCTTTTCATAAAGCTTAAAGCATTATTGTACGATTCCATAGCTGCTGCTGGAATCGTATCTTTTGGTGTATTAATAAGAACATTTTTAATTCCATCAATACTATTTTGTGATATTAAATAAGCAACATCAGTATTATAAGTTTTAACCTGTGCATCTGTAAGCATTTTAACAGTTGGAGCAGGTTTTGGCTTAGTAGCCACAGGTACAGTTTTATCTGTAGCGGGTTGAACAACATCTGTTTTATTGATAGAAGCTGATTTCTCATTTTTTGTATTAGAGTGCATTTTACTATAAGAAATAGCAACGATAATAACTGCAACAACTGCTATTGTTGATATTATTATTATTTTTTTCTTAGAACTAGCTTTTTTAGTAGCTGTTACTGGTCTAGGATTAAAGCTATCTTTATAAGAATCATCTTCATCTACAACGCTAACTTTTTTAGCTATTGAAGGTTCAGCCTCTAAATGTTTTACTCTATCTTTGAATTCATCAATATTAATATCTTCTAGCTCATTATTTGTAGAAGGTGATTCTATTAAATCATCAATATTAGTTTCAATAATTTCATATTCTTTATTATTTAACATATCATCTTGAACAGGCTCAAAAGAATCATTATTTTGTAAAACATCTAAATGTTCAGCAGATTTAGGTTCTTCTACATGTTTTGAATCTTTATCGGAAAGGAAGTTACTACTTTCTACTTGCTTTTTAAGTTCAATATTTTCACGATATGCATTTTCAAGAAGAACTCTATCTTCACTACTCATATTTTGAATATTAGTATAGCTAAGTGCTTGAGCTTTTCTTTCTTTATCAACAGCTGCAAGTCTATTAGTAGCTTCTTCATTTTGGTTATATTCAGAATTTATTTTCCAAGTAACAATAGCATCATCTATTCTACCAAGCTTGTACAGAATATCACCTTCAAGAGATAATGCTTCTTCATTGCTATAGTCTTTTTCAAGAAATTTTTCACAAATTTTAAGTGCGCTTTCATAATCACCATTTTTATAATTTTCTAAAGCTTTTTTTAGTTTTTTATTAGAAATATTCATTTATAATCTCCTTAGTTTAAAATAAATCATTATTAATCTATATAAGTAGTATTTTACATTATTTTGATGGCAAAATCATATCAAAGTGGGTATGTTAACAAAATAATAAATATTTAATCATCTTGTTAGTATATTTAAGCCTAAATTATATTTAATATATTAATAAGGTTGATAATATTTAATTATAATATTTATACGAATTCAATGCAAATATAAAATGGAGTTTATTTATATTGTGCTTGTGGAAATAAAAATATAAGTGTTATAATGGTAGTAAATATTATAATTTTTATATTTATAGTAAATAAGAAGAACGTAAGGAAGATTAGATGAGATATTACGATTTAGAAAAAAAAGTTGCAAGATTAGATAGAGATATAGAAGCTCTTAAGTTATCAAAAAAACATTTATCAAATGTAGAAGAGATAAATGAAGTTATGGATTACTTAAATCAAGAAAGACAAGTTAATGCTGATGAGCTTTATTTTGAAGATGCAAAATCATACATAATTATCTGTGATGCAGTTTCATCTGTTATTGGTGAAGAATTAAATTCAAAAGAACAAACAGAGTTATTAGAACTTATAAAGAAAACTTTTGGAAGAAGAGCTGCAAATGTTACAAAGAAAACTTTTGGTCTAAATGCATGGCTTAAGTTTATGGATATGGATACAGAGTGGATTGTTAATGAAGAAAGCGGTTGGTCAACACTTATAATAAAAGAAATTTGCCCAAGAGAGCAATAAGAGAAAGATGTCGAATTTTCGGCATCTTTTTTTTATTAAAGTAAAATTAACAAAGTTTTTGTCGAAGATATAGTATAATAATATTAGTGAATGAAAAGTATTAGTGTAAATTACAAAAAAACAAAGTGATAAGAAGGGGGACTATAAATGAGTAATATAGCATATTGTGAGGTTATTGTTAAGGATGATTTTAATAATGTCCTTATTGTTCAAAAGAAAGTTGCAAAAAATGAACCAAGACTTTGGAGTTTAGTTGGAAAAAAGAAAAAAATGAATGAGACATTAGATAAGTGTATTCATAGAGTTATAAAAGAGGAACTTAAGACTATTGGTTTTGACATAAGAGAATTTTCTACATATAAGATAAATGACGAGGCAGAGAAAATAGTTGTTAGTGCTATTTTAAGAGAAAAAGTTTCATGCCATCAAAGTATTATAGAATGGGAATGGATTTCAAAAAAAGATTTAGAAAAATATGATTTTATTGATAACAATAAAGAAATTTTAGCTAAATTCTGGGGGAATTAAGAAGAAATTTAACTTGTTGATATTACCTGTATGAGATAAGATTTATCTTGTACAGGTTTTTTATAATAAATTTTTTGAAAAATATATAAATATAACTAATATTAATATATAATATACGAGTGAAAAAAATTAAAAGTATTTAACGAGGTGAGGAATTGAGTGAAAAAATTCGTCTTTATGGTTTCAACAATTTAACAAAGACTTTAAGTTTTAATATTTATGATGTTTGTTATACAAAAACAGAGAAAGATAAGCAAGATTATATAAAATATATAGATGAGCAGTATAATGCTGAAAGATTAACTAATATTTTATGTGAAGTGACAAATGCTATAGGAGCTTGTGTTTTAAATATATCAAAGCAAGATTATGAGCCACAAGGTGCAAGTGTAACTTTACTTATAGCAGAAGAAGAGCTTGATGATGATTTAGTTGATAAATCATGCAATAGAGGAAAGCTTGAAGATTTTGAAGTTAAGAAAGATACGGTTGTAGCTCACCTAGATAAGAGCCATGTAACTGTTCATACCTATCCAGAATGTCATCCAAATAAGGAAATTACAACATTTAGAGTTGATATAGATGTTTCAACATGTGGACAGATATCACCGATTAATGCGCTAAATTACCTTATTGGAAGTTTTGATTCTGATGTTATTACAGTTGATTATAAGGTTAGAGGATTTACAAGAGATGTTGATGGTAGAAAAATATTTATTGATCATGATATAAATTCAATACAGAATTTTATTGAAAGAGATACTTTAAAGAATTATGATGCAATAGATATAAATATGTATCAATCTAATATGTATCATACAAAGATGATGATTAATGAAATTAAATTAGAAAATTATTTATTTAATACAGAAAGTAGTGAGCTTACACCAGCTCAAAGAATAGATATAAGAGATAGA
This sequence comes from uncultured Clostridium sp., assembly GCF_947036855.1. Lineage (GTDB taxonomy): Bacteria > Bacillota > Clostridia > Clostridiales > Clostridiaceae > Sarcina. The sequence goes on along the minus strand of NZ_CAMQRY010000046.1, from coordinate 14,123 downwards.
TTATCAAAAGAAATGATTGAAATATATTCAGGAGTTAATTTATATTAGGAGGTAAACTATGAGTAATAATGAGCAAGAAAAAGCTCCTATTTATGAGGCTTTAAAGCAATATAGAAAAAACAAAATAGTACCTTTTGATGTTCCAGGTCATAAACAAGGAAGAGGTAATGAAAAACTTCGAGAGTTTCTTGGAGAAAAATGTCTTTCAGTAGATGTTAATTCTATGAAACCACTTGATAACCTTTGCCATCCTACATCTGTTATAAAAGAAGCAGAAGAACTTGCAGCAAGTGCATTCTCAGCAAAACATGCATTTTTAATGGTAAATGGTACTACATCAGCAGTACAATCAATGATTATGAGTGTTTGTAAAGATGGGGATAAAATTATTATGCCAAGAAATGTTCATAGATCAGCAATAAATGCAGTTATAGTATCAGGTGCTATTCCAATATATATAAATCCAGGTATACATAGTAGACTTGGAATTTCACTTGGAATGGATATTGATAATATAAAAAGAGCTATTAAAGAAAATCCAGATGCAAAAGCGATTTTTGTTAATAACCCTACTTATTATGGAATATGTTCAGATTTAAGAAGTATAGTAAAGCTTGCTAAAGAGCATAATATGTTTGTACTTGCAGATGAAGCACATGGAACACATTTATACTTTAATGATAAATTACCAGTTTCAGCAATGGAAGCAGGGTGTGATATGGCAGCTGTAAGTGTCCATAAAACAGGAGGCTCACTAACTCAGAGTTCATTGCTGTTACTTAATAATGATAAGATTTCTAAAGATTATGTTAGAACTATAATAAATCTTACTCAAACAACAAGTGGTTCGTATCTTCTTATGTCATCACTTGATATAGCAAGAAGAAACTTAGCGCTTAATGGGAAAGAAATAGTTGATGATATAATTAAAAAAGCAGAGTATGCAAGAGAAGAGATTAATAAGATAAAACATTATTATGCATTTTCTAGAGAGATAGTTAATAATAAAGATGTTTTTGACTTTGACATAACAAAACTTGTTGTTAATACAATAGGTATTGGTCTTGCAGGAATTGAAGTCTATGATATATTAAGAGATGAATATGGTATACAAATAGAACTTGGAGATGTTGGAAATATACTTGCAATAATATCAGTTGGTGATACTGACTATAATATAGAAAGATTAATTTCAGCATTGTATGAGATTGGAAGAATAAATTATATAGAAGATAGAAAAGATCTTATAGACCATGAGTATATAAGCCCTATATTAAAAGTTAGTCCAAAAGAAGCTTTTTACTCAGAGAAAATATCTGTAGATATTACAAAGAGTGAAGGGTGTATTTCAGGAGAATTTGTAATGTGCTATCCTCCAGGAATTCCAATACTTGCACCAGGAGAACTTATAACAAAAGAGGCAATAGAATTTATTTTATATTCAAAAAATAAAGGAAGTCTTATGACTGGGCTTGAAGATATGAATGTAGAAAATATAAAAGTTTTAAAATAGAGGAGAGATTTAGATATGGAATTATGGTATACAGAAGAACATACACCAGAGGCAAGATTTTCAATAAAGGTACAGGAACAATTATATAGTGGGCAAAGTGAATTTCAAAAGATAGATGTATTTAAATCAAATGAATTTGGTACATTCTTTACATTAGATGGACTTATGATGCTTACAGAGAAAGATGAATTTATATATCATGATATGATAGTTCATACAGCTATGGCTACTAATCCAAATATCAAAAACGTTTTAGTTATTGGTGCTGGAGATGGTGGAACTGTAAGAGAACTTACAAGATATGCTGGAATTGAAAATATAGATATGGTTGAGATAGATAAATTAGTTGTTGATGTTTGCAAAGAATATATACCACAGACAGCTTCACAGCTTGATGAGAAAAGAGTAAATCTTTACTTTGAAGATGGATTAAAATTTGTTAGAGGTGTAGAAAACAAGTATGACTTAATAATTGTTGACTCAACAGACCCATTTGGACCAGGAGAGGGGCTATTTACAAAAGAATTCTACGGAAACTGTTATAAAGCATTAAATGAAGAGGGAATACTTGTTAATCAACATGAGTGTCCTTACTATGAAGAGTATGCTAAAAATATGAAGAGAGCACACAAAAGAATTAAAGAGAGTTTCCCAATATGTAGAGTTTACCAAGCTCATATTCCTACTTATCCATCAGGACATTGGTTATTTGGATTTGCATCAAAGAAGCATGATCCATTAAATAATCCAATAGTTGAAGAGTGGAATAAACTTGGACTTGAAACTAAATATTATAATACAGAAATACACTCAGGTGCGTTTGCATTACCTAACTATGTTAAGAAAATGCTTGCGGAGGCATCAGATGAATAGAAATCTTACAACATTAATGTGTTGTGATAATGAATATGATGAGTCATCAATAGTAATATATGGTGCACCATTTGATTCAACTACATCATTTAGACCAGGTACGAGATTTGCATCACAAGCAATGCGACCTGATTCATATGGTTTAGAGAGTTATAGCACATATCAAGATAAAGACATGGAAGACTATGGATACTTTGATGCTGGAGATTTAGAATTACCATTTGGAAATGCTGATAGAGCATTAAAAATGATAGAAGAATTTTCAGATGAAGTTTTAGCAGATGGAAAAATGCCAGTAATGATAGGTGGAGAACATTTAGTTACTCTTGGAGCTGTTAGAAGTATTGCAAAAAAATATGATAATTTACATATCATTCATTTTGATGCACATGCAGACCTTAGAGAAGACTATATGGAAGAAAAATTATCACATGCTTGTGTTATGAGAAGATGTTGGGAAATAGTTGGAGATGATAAAATATATCAATTTGGTATAAGATCAGGTTCTAAAGAAGAAGTTTATTGGGGAAAAGAACATGTTTATACAAGAAATTTTGATGCAAAGACACTTGGTGAAATTGCAGAAAAGTTAAAAGGTAAAAATGTTTATGTAACAATAGATTTAGATGTTTTAGACCCATCAATATTCCCAGGAACAGGAACACCTGAAGCTGGAGGGATAACTTTTAATGAGATGATATCAGGAATTAAAACTATGAAAGATTTAAATATCGTAGGATTTGATGTAAATGAATTATCTCCACATTATGACCAAAGTGGAGTATCTACTGCGGTTGCATGTAAAGTTTTAAGAGAAATGCTATTACTTGTTAGTAAGTAATAGATAATATAGAAAGGCTATATTTAACTTTAATTAGTTGGATATAGCTTTTTTGATTTCTAGAAAAATACTTGAACATATAGGAAAGAAGAGAAGTCTGTAAGCATATTAATATACTAAATAATATGATAGGAGATTAAGTTTTGAATAAATTTAAAGCAATGATTATAAGAAATGGATTGGATTTTAAAGTAAGCGATAAGGGGATTGGAAAAGCTTTAGTGAAAATAGAAACAGCTATAAAATTAAAAGATGAATATTGTAGTTATTTTTATATTTTAGATGATATTAAAGAGGTAATAAATGGAGTTTTAAAAGTTAAAGTTGATATAAAGAAGAAAGAAGCTATTATAGATTTTGATGTGAGTTTGCTTAATATTGATAAAATTGAAAAGATTTTATTGGATGTTAAGGAATTTATAATTGAAAATTGGGATTTTATAAATGAATTTGAACAAGATGAAATGGAAGAAGGAATAAAAATATTAAAAATGAGATTTAGAGATAGATATAATAAGGTGGTTTAATTTAAAGAAAAGCTATAAAAATATACAAAGTATACGTTATCATAATTATAGTATATAATGAGTTTGTAAATAAAATGAACAAAAGATAAACTAGGAGTGATTAAATGAGTACTTTAGGAAAATTACAAAATGGAACAGACATAAGAGGGATAGCACTAGAAATAGAGGATTTCAAGGTTAATTTAACTAAGTCAGCAGTTTATGACATAGCAGTTGGATTTTCAAAATGGTTATATAAAAAATATGGACAAGACATAAGCATTGCAGTTGGTAAAGATTCAAGACTTACAGGTGATATGCTTAAAGAATCTGTTATAAATGGAATTACAGATATGGGAGTAAATGCTATAGACTGTAGAATGGCAACAACACCAGCAATGTTTATGAGTACTATAATAGATGGTTATAAAATGAATGGAGCTATAATGCTTACTGCAAGCCATATGCCTATGCAGTACAATGGTATGAAATTTTTTACAAGAGATGGTGGACTTGAAAAAGAAGACTTAAAAGAAGTACTAGCTCTTGCAACAGAAATTGATGGGGAATATAAAAAAGGGACAGTTGAAGTTAAAGATTTAATAACTGATTATTCAAATATATTAGTTTCAAAAATTAGGCAGGCAACTGATAGTAAAAAGCCTTTAGATGGACTTAAAATAATAGTAGATGCTGGAAATGGTGCAGGAGGATTCTTTGCATCGGAAGTTTTAGAAGAGCTAGGAGCAAATACTAAAGGCAGTCAATTTTTAGAGCCAGATGGAAGGTTTCCTAATCATATACCAAATCCAGAGAATAAAGAAGCTATGAAATCAATAAGTGATGCTGTTTTAAAAAGCAGTGCAGACCTTGGTATAATATTTGATACAGATGTTGATAGAGCAGCAGTTGTAGATAAAGATGGTAGAGAAATTAATAAAAATGCTTTAATTGCTCTAATATCTACAATTATTTTAGAGGAAACAAAAGGGACAAGTGTGGTTACAGATTCAATAACTTCAGAGGGGTTAAAAGAATTTATTGAAGCTTTAGGTGGAAAGCATCATAGATTCAAAAGAGGATATAAAAATGTTATAAATGAATCAAAAAGATTAAATGAAGAGGGAATAGAAAGTGCACTTGCAATAGAAACTTCAGGTCATGCAGCACTTAAAGAAAATTATTTCTTAGATGATGGAGCATATTTAGTTGCCAAAATACTTATAAAACTAGCTAAGCTAAATAAAGAAGGTAAAGAATTATCAAGCATTATGGAAGGATTTAAAGAAAGTATAGAAGAGGAAGAATTTAGACTTAATATAAATGAAGAGGATTTTAGAACATATGGAAATACTATTCTTGAAAAATTTAAAGTAAAAGCTGAAAATTCTGAAGATTTGATAATAGCAAAGCCTAACTATGAGGGGCTAAAAGTTTATTTAAAAGGAACAAAATCATGGTTCTTAATAAGATTATCATTACATGAACCTATACTTGTAATAAATTTAGAAGGTGATAAAGTAGGGATGAAAAGTAAAATAACTACTTTATTAAAAGAACTATTAAATGAATTTAGTTCTTTAAGTTTGAGAGTTTTAGAAAATTAAGTGGGCATTTTTAACAATCTTTAGTAAAAAGGTGTTTTAAAGATAAAGATTAATAAAAATAGAAAAATTAAGAAATATGGAGAAAATTAGAGGTATATATAAATAATTTTATGTAAATCTCATTTTAGGACTTGTTAACTTTAGATTTAAGTGCTATATTATTAAAGTACGAAACGTACAAAAATTAAAATATGATATATCACAAAGATATACATTATTCGGAGGTAATTGCAAATGGCAAAAATGATGGGACCTCGTTTCAAGCAATGTAGAAGATTAGGACTTAATGTATCTGGTCATCCAAAAGCTATGGAGCGAGCTGTAAGAGGAACAAGCAGAGCTGATAAGAAGTTATCAGACTATGGTACTCAATTATTAGAGAAGCAAAGATTAAGAGCGTACTACGGAGTTATGGAGAAGCAATTCAAAAGACTTGTAGACGAAGCTTTCGCTACAACAAACATGAGAGTCGGAGATTCTATGCTTAGATTATTAGAATCTAGATTAGATAACATGGTATACAGAATGGGATTTGCTAACTCAATCAGACAAGCAAGACAAATGGTAAACCACGGACACTTCATGGTTAACGGAAGTAAAGTTGATATTCCTTCATACAGATTACAACCAGGAGACGAAGTTGTATTAAGAGAGAAATCAAGAAAAACAGAAATGTTTGCTGAAAACTTTGCTGCTAACTTAAGCACAGTTGTTTACGTTGAGAAAAACGTAGAAGAATTCAAAGGTGTGTATGTTAGATTTGCTACAAGAGAAGAATTACCAATAACAATTAATGAGCAATTAATAGTTGAGTTCTACTCAAAATAGTATAAAATACTGCCTTGGCAGTATTGTAATTTCAATATTATATTGTTCTTGCAAAGAAGAGAACCTAGATTATCTAGGTTCTTTTTTTATATAATTTTATGGAAAAATATAAATCTATCTATATGGAGTTTCATCTGAAGATTTGATTAAATCTATAAAAACAAGGCTGGAATATCTAAAATAAGGTTATTTAGTTGCAAAATATACCTTAAATAAAATACTCGTAAATGATATTTAAAACATAAATATCGAAAGGTAACAATATTTGAAGAGAAATAAAAAAACTAATAGAAATAAATCCTATTAGTTACTTTAAATTGACTACCTTATATAAATATATTTTAAAAGTTTTGTGCTTATTACAGCCTTTTCTTTATCCAGTGAATTTATATAATTTAATCCTTTAGTAGTTATTCGTATTTTACTTTTAAGTGTTTTTAATTGTTCTGTAAATTCTAGTGCACTAGGAACACTTATAGAAGCATTGAAGATTGAAAGTAGCTTTAAATATAAATGTTTATTATATACATCTCTATAAAGTTCATAATATTCAAAAGAAGTTACTTCATCACAAATAAAGTTTGCATGTTCATCAAGTGCTTCATAAATTTCAAGTAGTTTATCTCTATAAATAAATTCAATAGAATCTACTGCTAAAAATGCATTACAAAGAGTTGATAAAAACTCTTTTTTTAGTAATACAACTTGATCTGAATTAAACTTTAAATAAAAGTTTAGATAGCTATCTCTATTAGAGAATATAGTTTCAAGGTAATCCATGAAAATTTCAAAATCACCAACTTGATCACATGGTTCTATATCAAATAATATTTTAAAGAATAAATTCCAGTGAAAATCTTTATTCATAGAAGTTGAAAGTTTTTTTCCAACTATAGATGAAAAATCAGATTTAAAAGTTACAGGTCTAGTAAATGTAATAGAACTTCTAAAGCAAATATCATTTTGGAATATCTCATTTAACCTAACAGAAGTTTGGATAAATGTATTATATTGATCATGAGCTGTAACACCTTTATTTTTAGTAAAGATATAGTCAACAATTATGTCACATGCATTTCTAAAATCAACTGAAATACCAAGATCTTCTTTGACTTTTGTTGAGTATAAATCAAATATCATTTTTGAAAGCAATTCTTCAAGCTTGTCCTTTTGTATTATTTGATTAGAATTATTGAATTCATTCATATGATTAAAGATGGTAAGTAGTTGATTATCTATCATTGATAAATTACTTTTTATAGAATTTAATATATTTTTATAGAATTTATCACCAAGAACCATATTGTAATTTTTATAAATTACTTTATGTTCTATTTCACTCCAAAATAAGTTAACCATTGCTTTAATTTGTAATTCAAAATTAAAGGTATGACCACCTTCTTTTATGTAAGCATCTATTCTATATAATTTAAATCCATTTTTTTGATTAAGAGGCTGTTCTTCTCTAAGGTCTAAAAGAATATTTGGATATTTTGGTGAAAAACTATAACCATCAGAATTTGTATGTGTAAAAGATGATTTTAAATACTTAAATATATTTTCTTCATCTTCAATAAATCTACATTCTATTCTAACACCAATTAAATCTGATAAATTTGAGAATAACTCCTCAGCAGAATTATATGATAAGTAGTAATTATTTCTTATAATCTTTTCTTTAAGGCTCATCTTAGATTTAACTCTTGTTGAAATGTTAAAAAAACCATCACAGTTATTTTCAAGAAGAGAAAAGAAGAAGTCGTCAAGTATATCAGAAGCAGAATTTAAATCAGCTTTTAATATATTTAAAAGGTCTATACTTTCTTGTGTAAAGTCAAAAACTGTTAATTGCATATAATACACATCCTTTTCTAAAAAAATATTGTCCTTTAATATAATATCAATTAATATAGGGAATAACAATATTATGTAGATTTCATTAGTAGAAAAATGATAATATATGTATATAAAGTTAAAAATAAATATATTCTTTTGATTTTGACTAAAGAAAAAATAAGTATTATTATAAATATAGATAAAGAAAAGAAATTTAGATGAGGTGAATTATTAATGAATGCAGAAAAAATGACTCTTAAGGTACAAGAAAGTTTAAATGAAGCTTATAATATTGCGGTTAGATATAATCATCAACAAGTTGATATTATTCATCTTTTATCAGCACTTATTAATCAAGAAGATGGACTTATACCTAACATAATTGAGAAGATGGGAACTAATATAGGAATTATAAAGAATGATATTCATATAGTTTTAGATAAAATGCCAAAAATACTTGGAGAAGCAGCAAAATCTAGCGGAGTTATTGCTAGCAGAAGAATAAATGAAGTTCTTATTAAAGCAGAAGATATTTCAAAAGACTTCGGTGATTCTTATATAAGTGTTGAACATTTAATGATTGCTATTATGGAGATAGATGCAGATGGGCAATCAGGTAAAGCACTTAATACAAGAAACATAACAAAAAGTGAATTTTTAGCAGTACTACAAGAGGTTAGAGGTAATCAAAGAGTTGATACTAATAATCCAGAGGGGACATATGAAGCATTAGCTAAATATGGTACAAACCTTATAGAACTTGCGAAAAAAAATAAACTTGATCCTATTATAGGTAGAGATGAAGAAATAAGAAGAGCCGTTAGAATTCTTTCAAGAAGGACTAAAAATAATCCTATATTAATAGGTGAACCAGGGGTAGGTAAAACAGCTATTGTTGAGGGTCTTGCTGAAAGAATTGTTAGAGGTGATATTCCAGAAGGATTAAAGAATAAAGTTATAATATCTCTTGATATGGGAGCTTTAATAGCAGGAGCAAAATATAGAGGTGAATTTGAAGAAAGACTTAAGGCTGTACTTAAAGAAGTTGAAGAAGCACAGGGGAAAGTTATATTATTTATAGATGAAATTCATACAATTGTTGGAGCAGGAAAAACAGAAGGTTCTATGGATGCTGGGAACCTTATAAAACCAATGCTTGCAAGAGGAGAACTTCACTGTATTGGTGCTACTACATTTGATGAATATAGGATGTATATTGAAAAAGATAAAGCACTTGAGAGAAGATTCCAACCAATAATCGTTGAAGAACCAAATGTTGAAGAAACTATTTCTATACTGAGAGGACTTAAAGAAAAATTTGAGATACATCATGGGGCTAGAATACATGATTCAGCTATTGTTGCAGCAGCAAAGTTATCAGATAGATATATAAAGGATAGATATATGCCTGATAAAGCAATTGATTTAATTGATGAAGCAGGTGCAATGATAAGAACAGAGATAGATTCACTTCCAACAGAACTAGATATGATTAGAAGAAAATTATTTATGCTTGAAACAGAAAAAGAAGCACTTTCAAAAGAAGATGATGAAGCTTCTGTTAAAAGACTTGTTGTTTTAGAAAGTGAACTTGCTAATCTTAAAGAAAAAAATGATGCGTTTACTGCTAAATATGAAAAAGAAAAAGAGCATATAACAGAAATTAGAGAACTTAAGAAAGAACTTGAAAATGTAAGGGCTGAAATTGAGAGTGCAGAAAGAGCATATGATTTAAATAAAGTTGCAGAGCTTAAATATGGAAAGGTTCCAGAACTTGCAAAGCTTATTAAAGAAAAAGAAGAAAATATGGATAGTAAGGAGGGTGAATCTTTACTGAAGGAAGAGGTTACTGAAAATGAAATAACAGAGATTATTTCAAAGTGGACAGGAATTCCTTTAAATAAGCTTGTTGAGGGTGAAAAAGAAAAGCTTTTAAGACTTGAACATGAACTTCGTGAAAGAGTAATTGGTCAGGATGAAGCGACAACAGCAGTAGCTAATGCTGTAATAAGGGCTAGAGCAGGACTTAAGGATGAAAATAAACCAATAGGTTCATTTATATTCCTAGGGCCAACAGGAGTTGGTAAAACAGAACTTGCAAAAACTCTTGCTAGAAATTTATTTGATAGTGAAGATAATATAGTTAGAGTTGATATGTCAGAATATATGGAAAAACAAGCTGTATCAAGACTTGTAGGACCACCTCCAGGATATGTTGGATATGAAGAGGGTGGGCAACTTACAGAGGCAGTTAGAAGAAATCCATATTCAGTAATTTTATTTGATGAAATTGAAAAAGCACATCCAGATGTGTTTAATATGTTCCTTCAAATACTCGATGATGGTAGACTTACTGATAATAAAGGTAAAACTGTAGATTTTAAAAATGCAATTATAATTATGACTTCTAATATTGGTAGTGGGTATCTTCTTGAGAATAAATCAGAAGATGTAGAACAACCAATAAAAGATGCAGTTATGAATGAGATGAAACGTAGATTTAAGCCAGAATTTTTAAATAGAGTTGATGATATTATAATGTTTAAACCATTAGGTACTGAAGGTATTAAAAAGATTGTTGATATATTTGTATCAGCAACTGCTAGAAGACTTAAAGAAAGAGGTATAGGACTAGAACTTACAGATGCAGCTAAAGAACTTCTTGCAATAGAAGGATATGATCCTGTATATGGAGCAAGACCACTTAAAAGATATATTGGTAATGTTCTTGAAACAATTCTTGCTAAAAAGATAATTTCAGGAGAACTTGAAAATGGAAAAATTGCACTTGTAGATGTGTTAGATGATAATATAATTATTAGTGTTAAATAGTAAAAAAAAGAAATAGCTAGTCTATTTCTTTTTTTATGTATATATATTTATAGAGTGTTGTAATAATTATGATATAATGGTTATTACAAACTAAGAGAAGAGGGGGGGGATTACCTTTGATGAATTATGTGTTTTTAGTAGTTGGATTTTTACTACTTATAAAAGGTGCAGATTTTTTTGTTGATGGAGCATCAAGCATTGCTAAAAAAATAGGAATACCATCAGTTATTGTAGGATTAACAGTGGTATCAATAGGGACAAGCGCTCCAGAACTTTCTGTAAGTCTTACTTCGTCTTTAAATGGAAGTAATGGACTAGCTGTAGGGAATGTACTTGGTTCAAATATTTTTAATACTCTTATAGTACTTGGAGCAACAGCATTTGTGGCACCACTTATAATAAAGAAAAAACTTGTTAAAATAGACTTATTAGTAAGTCTTGGAGTAACAATACTTTTATATTTATTAGTATTTGTTGATATATCATTTTTAGGAAGTTCAAATTTCTTATCAAAGATTGATGGAGCAGTACTTATAGGGGTTTGTATTATGTACATAATATATTTAATATATAGTAGTAAAAAATCTAATGTCGATAAAGAGGATAATTTAAGATATAAAAATGTTAAAGTTATACCTAAACTTATATTTTCAATAATAGGGGTAGCCTTAATTGTTATAGGGGGAGATTTAGTTGTTAAATGTGCATCAGATATAGCAAAAACTTTAGGTATGAGTGAGAAATTGATAGGACTTACAATAGTTGCAATTGGTACATCACTTCCAGAACTTGTTACATCTATAGTTGCAGCAAAGAAGGGCGAAAATGGAATAGCTATTGGAAATGTACTTGGTTCAAATATTTTTAATATAGTTTTAATACTTGGATTGTCATCATTTATAGCACCAATAGCAGTAGCAGGACCAATGGCTATAGATTTAATATTTTTAATAATAGTAACATTAGTACTTGTTTTGTCTATACTTTTAAGTAAGAAAGATTTTAAAAAGATATCTAAAAGAGAAGGTATACTGCTTATAGGAATATATATAGCATATACAGTTTATATTATAATAAGAAATTAAAAAAGCTCTAGGTAATTATAAATATTTATAATTATCTAGAGTTTTTATTATATTTATATTAACTTTTTCAATAATTTGATATAGTAGTTTGAAAAGTTGATATAATTAAAAGCAGATATATAATAGGGGGTAATAATTTTATATGTTGAAATTTAATGAAATTAAAGAAAAGTTTAGAAGCAATAAAAATAATATAATGAAAAGTATAGCTACATGGATTGGACTATCAATTATAGTAACTATAATAATAGAGGGACTTCAAAGAGCTTCTATTATTAAAGCAAGTACATTTATAGCAACTCATTTTAGTATGTTTATGCTTAATCTTGGTATTGTTTTAAGTGTAACATCAATTGCATTTTTATTTAAAAAGAGAAAAGCTATGTTTACACTTATTTCAGGGCTATTGTTAATTTTTGCAATTATCGGATTTATGCTTAAAAAGTTTAGGGGTAGTCCATTTACACCAGCAGATATATATTCGATTAAAGATGGAATGAGTATGGCTAAAGAATATGTAGGACCTATAGAGGTTATACTTGGATTACTCGCACTTGTTGGTTTTATAGGTATAATAATTGTATTATTTAAAAAAGAAAAAAAACAAGAAAATTATAATATTTTAAAAAATCTTGCTATATTTATAATACCAGCATTTATTTTTACAGCGGGATATTATAAATATAATAAAGCAGAGGGTAATATAAAGTATTATAGATGGGATTTAAATGCTACATACAGTGAAAATGGTTATTTAGTTTCATTTATAAATTCAGCGAAAGAACTGATTCCAAATAAACCAGATTCATATACTACGGAAAGAATGGCAGATTTGAAGACAGGTTTAGAGGAAGCGAGTGCTGAGGTTTCAGGAAATAAAAAGAAACCTAATATAATAATTGTTCAACTAGAATCATTTGTTGACCCATATAGAATAAAAGGGGTTGAATTTACTAAAGATCCTATGCCTAATATAAGAAAACTTCAAGAAATGGGACCAAATGGTCTTATAAGAGTTCCTTCTTTTGGTGGTGGAACAGTTAGGACAGAATTTGAAGTATTAACAGGATATTCAGCTAATAACCTTGGACCTGGAGAAATACCTAATAATACGGTATTAAAGAAACAAGCAGTTGAAAGTATGGCTCAAATCTTAAAGAAACAAGGATATGGAGTAACAGCTGTTCATAATTATCTTGGAAATTTTTATAATAGGGATACAGTATACTCAAGTTTTGGATTTGATAATCTTGTTACACAGGAGTATATAGATGATTTACAATACACATATGATTATCCAAGTGATATGAATAATTTAGAAAGTATAAAAGAAGTTTTAAAAAGAGATACTCCACAGTTTATATTTAATGTTGCGGTTGAAAGTCATGGACCTTATGATAGTGACTATAAAGCAGAAAATGGTTATGAAGTTAGTGGAGATATTAGTAATGAAGAAAGAAATCAAATTCAAGAATATTTAGATAAAGCTTTTGAAGTTGATAAATATGTTGGGGAATTAATCAAGTATGTTGAAGAATCAGGAGAGCCTACGGTTATAGCAATGTATGGTGACCATCTACCAGCACTTGGAGTTATTAATGATGAAGAAAACTTTCCACAAAATCAAAAATATGATGCAGAATACTTTATATGGTCAAATACTGGGATAGAGCCAAAAGAGCAAGATATACAAGCATATCAATTATCAACATATGTTTTAGATGTTGCAGGAGTAGATGGTGGAATAATGCCAACATTCCATAAAACATATTCAAATGATGAGAAATATGAAGAATATTTAAAAGATATTCAATTTGACCAATTATATGGAGAAAATTATCTTTTAGGCGATGATTTATATCAAAGGTCAGATATGAAACTTGGATTAGAACCAGTTAAAATAAAAAAAGCTTATATAGAGGGAAAGAATCTTATTATTGATGGTGAGAATTTAACTAAGGCTAGTAAAATTATAATAAATGGAAAAACTATACAAACGACTTATGAAAGTGCAAATAGAATTGTTGGTAAAGGCTTTAAGTCTGATGTACAAGCAGTTCAAGTTGGACAAGAAGGGCAGTATAGTAAAATATTATCAAAAACAGATGAAGTAAATATAAGTAAATAAGAATAAAAAAACATCTTAAGGTTTTGCCTTAAGATGTTTTTTTATGAAAAATTATTTATAAGTCATTATAAGAT
>NZ_CAMQRY010000045.1 GCF_947036855.1 uncultured Clostridium sp. | reverse complement strand
TAAATTAGATGGTTTTATAGCCATCTAATTTTTTTCTTTTAACCATAGTCATTTAGTTATATATATAACTAAATATTAGTATTTTACCTATTATACTTTTAATACTATACTATAGATAAGAAGCAAACACTTAATTGCTTAATACAAAAGATAAATGAAATTTGATAGGAGAAATTATGAAACATTATATAAATAAAACTAAACTTTTCCCAATTGGTGCTATTGGTACATCTCTTGGATTTATGACACTTGCCAATGTTTGGGCAATTCATGGAGTTAAATTTTTAAAAATACCAGCAATTATATTTGCAGTTATTGCAATGACATTTATGATAGGAAAAATAATAATTCACCCAAAACATGCCTATGAAGAACTTAAAAACCCAATTGCTGGAGGATTTTATCCAACAATAGATATGGCTGCATTTGCTTTAGCAGGATACTTACTTCCTTATCTTCCAACTTTCGCAAAAGCAATTTGGCTTGTTGGAATAGTTGTTCACCTTAGTCTGTTTACTTTCTTCTTTGGTCTAAGACTTAAGAACTTCAAACCAAGAGATATGTTACCATCATGGAACGTTGTTTTAGTTGGAGTATGTGTTGCAAGTGTTGGTAGTAGAGGAATGGGCTTCCCTGAAATAGCTAACTTCTTAACTTATTTCGGAATAGTTTTATACTTACCATTCTACCCAATTATGTTATTTAGAGTTTATATTCATAACCATAAAATATCTATCCCAGCAGCTTCTACAATAGGAATTATGGCTGCACCATCAAGCCTTGTACTTGCATCATACCTTACAACAACAACTGTTCATAATGAATTTGTTCTTTGGTATTTAATTGCAACTTCAATTTTTAATGTACTTCTTGTTTATATCGAACTTCCAAAATTCATAAAACAAGGATTTAAAGCCGGATATGCAGCTTTTACTTTCCCACTTGCTATAAGTATGCTTGCTATGTGGAAAACTAGTGTATTATTTGGGAAATATAGCGTAGCATATGGAACTTTCTTTAAAACAATTTCAAATATTGAACTTGCTATTGGTTCACTTGTAATCTTATATGTTGTTATAAACTTTATAATTTTACTTATAAAAACAATATTAGAAATTGAAAGAGCAAGAGATATTAATTCTTATAAACTTTCAAAATAAATTATCAAAGGAAACATCAATTATGGTGTTTTCTTTTTTTATTCTATAATCTATTAACTACAATTAGCCTTTCATACTATCAAAAGTAATTATTATTATTAAATAATCTTTTTTCATTTTAAAGTTGACTTTTCCTATCGGGTATGTGATAATAAATTCATAACAAATTAATTCCATTTCCCTTTATAAAAAAAGTGCTTTAAACTTTTAAAATTCAAAGAGTATACACTTTGATGTATTACGCAAGGTTAGTATTTATAAACAATTCAAAAGAGTTTTAGGAGAATTAAAAGTATGAATGATAATAACAATGTAAATCAAGCAGTGCTTGATAAAATCACAAAAGTTTGCTTATGCAAAGCAATCTCAAGAAAAGCAATTAAAGATGCCATTGCAAATGGTGCTGATACTTACGAAAAGGTGCAAAATGCAACTGGAGCAGGTAAAGGTTCATGTAATGGATACAAATGTAAAGGCAAAATTGAAGAATTAATCGCTGATTATTCTGCTAATTAGTCTTTCGATATATTACAAAATTGATTCCTTTAAATTGATTTTGTATCTCCCTATTAGTAAAAAAAAGAGGTGTATCTTTTCGGTAGATACACCTCTTTTTATTTTATTTAAACTTCAAATCTATATATATTATCAGTTTCTCTCCACATCAAACAATGCTTTGGTGTTCCTGATTCTGTATAACCAATATTATAAGTTTCTTTTATATTATCACTATTATTTTTAATCATCTTATACCCCTTTAAAATATATTTAACTCTCTCACTTCCAACATAATTTATTTCTGGAGGCATATCTCCCCAAGCAAAAACTATATAATCCGCTTCCATCATTGCATAAAATATTAAATCATCATTTTTTATAAGACTTCCATTATCATCATAAAAACCATCATTTCCTATAAAGTGCTTTTCTCCACTTTCATCAAGAATTGTATATAAATATTCCTCGTTATACTCGCTTACTGGAAATAAAAATACAAACTCCACCTTAGATATTCCATAAAATTCCTCATGAATCTTTGTTTTTATATATTTTAAAGCCTTGCTTATAATATGACTTGAACCATCTTCATTATAAATTCTTGGTGACCTTGTAATAATGAGAGCTGATTTATCCCCCTCAAAATTTAAAGGAACTGATAATTTAAACAATCTATGATTTTCTATATCTTCAATCTTTTCTATATTTTTTTTATCAACAAATCTAGGATAACTATATTTTTTCAATTGTACTCCCTCATTTTTTATCTTACTTTACTAAAATACATATTTGTTAATTTCAAAATGTATTCTTGTTTTTTAATATATTCTATAAGTGAGTTTCCATATTTGTGTCATTAAAATATTTTTTATAGATAATATCTACGCTTTACTATAAAAATAAATAGTACTTTTCCCCTTGCTATAATGCTATTTAACAGCAATTTACTGAATTACATATAAAAAAATAAGCTGTATATTTTATACAACTTATTTTTTGAAATTTATTTATTTTTTATTTCCTTCTATTTCAGCTACAAGTTCATTTAAAACTTCCCATCTTGCATATTTATCTTCAAGATTTTTTTCTAATTTTGTTTTTTCTTGTGTAAGCTCCTGAAGTTTTGAATATTCACTCGCACTATTTGCCATAGTTTCATCAAGTTTTTCAATCTTAGTTTCAATAATTGCTATATCACCTTCTATATTATCAAACTCTTTTTGGTCTTTGTATGATAATTTAGCTTGCTTACTATATTTATTTTCTTTTACTTCAATTTTCTTTTCTTCAACTTTTACTACCACCGGCTCTTTAGCATTCATATCTTCTACTTCTTTAACTATTAAATAATCACTATAGTTTCCTACATATTGTCTAATATTTGCTGCGCCTTCATATGCAAATATTTTTCTACATACTCTATCAAGGAAATATCTATCGTGAGATACTGTTATTACTATTCCTGCAAAAGTATCAAGATATGACTCAAGTATTTGAAGTGTACTTATATCAAGGTCATTTGTTGGCTCATCAAGTAAAAGTATATTAGGTCCAGCCATTAATACTCTTAAAAGTTGAAGTCTTCTTCTTTCTCCACCTGATAATTTTTCTATTAGTGTATATTGCATATTACCATCAAATAAGAACTTTTCACACATTTCTCCTGCTGTTATTTTACTTCCATCAGCAGTTCCTATGTACTCTGCAACTTCTTTTATATAATCAATTGCTCTCATATTTGGATCCATACCATCTGTATCTTGTGAGAAACATCCAACTTTAACAGTTTCACCTTTGATAATTTCTCCACTACATGGCTGAATATCTTCATTAATCATTTTAATTAATGTTGATTTACCCATACCATTTTCTCCAACTATACCAATTCTATCTTGCTTAATTGTTATATAGTTAAAGTCTTTTATTAAAGTTCTATCCCCAAATGCTTTTGAAACATTATGGAATTCTAATATTTTCTTACCAAGTCTTGTCCCTATAACAGAGATTTCAACATCTTCATATTCTTTGAAGCTTTCGATACTTGTTAATGCCTCAAATCTTTGAAGTCTAGCACTTTGCTTTGTTGTTCTAGCTTTAGCACCTCTCATAACCCATTTAAGTTCAGTTCTTATAAGGTTTTGTCTTTTTGATTCTTCAGCTTTTTCTCTATCTACTCTTTCTATTTTCTTTTCTAGGAATATAGAATAGTTACCATCATAACTAAACATTCTTCCTCTATCTACTTCTAAAATTCTATTTGTAACTCTATCAAGGAAATATCTATCATGAGTTATCATAAGAAGTGCATTTTTTCTACTATTAAGATATTCTTCAAGCCAAGAAATTGTATTATTATCAAGATGGTTAGTAGGCTCATCTAAAATTAATAATTCACAAGGAGTTATAAGCGCTGAAGCAAGAGCTATTCTCTTTCTTTGTCCTCCTGAAAGTGTTGAAACTTTAGCTGAAAAGTCATGAACTCCAAGCTTTGTTAAAACCATCTTAGCTTCACTTTCAATTCCCCAAAGATTTAAATCATCAACTTTTCCTTGTACCTCCATAAGTCTTTGAATAACTTTTTCATCATCACTATGTTTCTCAAGTTCATCTAAAACAACTTGATAATCTCTTAAAACTTTCATTTCTGGTGAGTTACCTTTAAAAACTTGCTCTATTACAGTCAAATTTTCATCATACTCTGGACTTTGTGATAAATACTCGATCCTAACTCTATTTCCTTTTATTATGCTACCTGAATCTGCTTCTGAAACTCCTGCAACAAGTTTAAGGAATGTTGATTTACCAGCACCATTTACTCCAATGATACCAATTTTATCTCCATCATTTATTCCTATTGATATATTATCTATTAAAGTTTTTTCTGAAAAACTTTTACTTACGTTTTCTAATGTTATTAAATTCATATTTTCATCATCCTTTTCTAAAACCATTTTCTTTTAAATAATACCATATATATATCTATTCTAACACATAAGGATTTTATTGATTAATTATGTAAACTGCGTAAAGTTTTATTATGTACAAGTATTATCAAAAGGAGTATAGTATTGAGTATTCGTTTAATAAGGAGATTTTTTATTATGACATGGTTATTTTATGCAATTCTTGCAGCTATAACAGCAGCTCTTTCAACTATTTTCACTAAAATAGGAGTATCTAATTTAAGTCCCTCACTAGCAGGAACAATAAAAGCAATTATTATGGCATTATTCTTTATAGGCGTTTCTAGTTTTAGAGGTGATTTTTCCTCTGCTGGAGATTTACTAACACACAAAAAAGATTTAATATATCTTGGATTAACAGGGGTTTGTGGTGCTTTATCTTGGCTATGCATGAATATAGCTTTAAAACATGGGAAAGTAACACAAGTTGCACCTATAGATAAATTATCAGTAGTTTTAACTGTGCTTGTAGCTGTAGTATTCTTAAAGGAAACTTTATCAATCAAAGCTATGGTTGGCGTTATAATGATTGGTGTAGGCTCTATCTTAGTAGCTTTATTCTAAATGAAAATAGACAAGCCCTTTTATCAAAGGTCTTGTCTATTTTTTAATTATTTATATATTTTTCAAATACATCTGTGTAGTCTTTTTTAGTAAATGTTTCTTTATTAACATTCATCCAATTAAAAGCATACTCATTTATATTTTTAATATCCATTGCAATATTCTGTGTATTACTCATTATTTTACCCATTGAGTTTAAAGCCATATTAAGACTTTCCTTGCTTAACTCAAGATGAACTCTATTTTCTCTTTGAACCATTTGAATTGCAATTAGTGCTTTATATAAATCTTTAAGCTGTTCAAGTTGTTTCTTATCAACATCTATTGATAAGTATTTTTCCCCGATAGTAAATTTAATCTCAACATCTAAATCTATTGTTCCAGCTGTTTCAAGACTTACATTTGTTATTGGATTCAAGAAATACTCATATCTTAAAAGATCTCTTTTTTTACTAATTGCTGTTGCTCCATCAACATGTATTAATGCTCTATCTGTGAAGCAATATTCATCTGATTTAGACTTAATAAGGAAAAATATTTTTTCATTATCCTCACTAAATATATAATCGTCTGAATCAACTTTATGAAAATCTTCTGGGCTAATTATTTTCCCTATATCTGATAAACCAAGTGTATCTGATGCAAATTTTCCAAACATTTAAATCTCCCCTTTAATTTAAATTTATACCATAATTCAATTTATATCTTACATATTTATATTAACCTATTCTAACTATTTATTATATATTATTGTTGTATTTATTACTGTTTCACCATCAGAAATATTTTTATATTCATGATTTCTATCAGCATTAAACTTAACTGAATCAAATTCATCTAATATAAACTCTTCATCTTCTACTTTAATTAAAACTCTCCCTTTCATAACAGTAGCAATTTCTACACTTCCCTTATTATGTTTTTCTGTTAATATAGTTTTATTTTCTGATAAATATATTCTAAAAAATTCTGTTGGACTTTTACTATCTTCTCTAAACATAAAATCTATTCTAAACGATTTATCTTCAGCCTCTATACACTTTCCTTCAGATGCTTTCGATAACATTATCCTTTCATTCACATTAAATAATTCTGTGAATTGTACTGATAAAGCATTACATATTTTCCAAATTATATTTATAGATGGATTTGCATCACCATGTTCTATTTTTGTTAAAGTAAGTCTACTAACACCTGTTTTTTTTGCTAATTCTTCTAAACTTAAATTTTGTTCTAATCTTATTTTCCTTATAATTTTCCCTATCTCAGCAATAAAATTTTGAGATGATAAATCTTCTAACATCATCTTTTACCTCTCCTTATTTCTAATAATAATTTTCTAAAACCCTTATAAATATAATATATCTTTTTTTTACTAAATTCAATTTAATGTTAATTAAAATATACTTTATAACCATTTATGCATATTATACTTTACATCTATATTAAAAAAGTATATTATTATATACATAAAATAAAACTATAAAATCAGGGGGTATTTATATGTATGCAATATTAATCGGACTAATTTCATCTATATTTTTCTCTGCAACATTTGTTGTAACTAAAATAATGGGAGTTGGTGGAACTAATTGGGCTTGGACTTCATCACTAAGATTCTTACTTGCTCTACCATTCTTATTTTTAATAGTGCTTTTTAGAAAAGAATTTAAATCTACGCTTAAATCAATAAAAGAAAATTTTTGGACTTGGCTGATTTGGGGAAACCTTGCTGGGATTGGATTTTATTCATTACTAAGTTTCTCAACAGAGTTTGCTCCATCTTGGCTTGTAGCGGGAAGTTGGCAAACTACTATAATTGCAGGGCTTTTACTTTCACCACTCTTTACTACGATCATAAAAACTAAAAATGGTACAAAAATGGTTAAAGGTAAAATTCCAGTTAAAAGATTAATAATTTCACTATCTATACTTTTTGGAGTTCTTTTAATGCAATACGCAGAGTCAAGTTCAATGACTTTAATAGAACTATTTAATGGATTTGTTCCTGTTGTTTTTGCAGCTTTTATGTATCCTTTAGGAAATAGAAAGCTTATGGAGAAACTAGGTAAAGATATAAATAGTTTTCAAAGGTCATTTGGTGTAGCTTTTGTAAGTATTCCACTAGCCTTAATTTTTGCTATTATTGGCTATAACAATTCTGGTGGGTTATCTAAAGAAAGTGTTATGCAAGCCTTGATACTAGCTATATTCTCTGGCGTAATTGCTACTGTATTATTCTTTTTTGCAACTAGTAAAGCTCAAAATAATCTTTCACTTCTTGCTGGAGTTGAAGCAACACAAGCCGGTGTTGTAATTTTCACTATCATAGGTTCTATGATTTTTATAGGTACAAGCTTACCTACTGGACTATCACTTGTTGGAATTATAATTGTAATAGCTGGTATGATTTTAAACTCCTTTGTAAAATAATAAAAGAGCCGCATTTGCGACTCTTTTTTATAGGTTTATAAGCAGTTTATTTATTTCTTCACTCACTCTAAGTCTTTCAGATTTTATCCAATCTATATCAAGTTCTAATTTAAAATTCTTTGAGAATGAATAATACATATTTACTTTTTGATAATACATTTCAAGTTCTGTTAAGCTTTCACTTAAACATTCTGGTTTTAATAATTCTTTATATTTTAAAATAAATACTTCATCCACAAAATTAAGAAATGTATTCATTAAATCATCTTGTGTAACATCAAATGCAACCTTTAAAAGTTTCCACTCATCTTTATCTGATAATTTATATTTTTCTACCCTATCAAGAATTAATAAATACTCTGAAATATCCATTTTTCTATAATACTCAAGCTTTGTATCTTTTTCTTTCCAAAGTGCAAGCTTTTCTCTAAGTCTTAGCCCTTCAATTGTTAAAATTGCTTCTGATGGTCCAAGCACTGCTGATTTTATTGCTTCATCAGTTTCTTCAATTCTATTTCTAATAAATTCACTCCATCCTTGTATTGTAGCAATATATCCTATTTCATATATTCCTTTTCTACCAGCCCTACCACCAATTTGTTTAACTTCCTGTGATTTAAGCTCTCTAACTTCCTCACCATCAAACTTTTTAGTATTTAAAAATATAACTCTTCTAATCGGTAGATTAACTCCCATTCCAATCGCATCTGTTGTTATGATTATTTGATTTTCCTTATTTATAAACTGGTCATACTGTTTTTTTCTAACCTCTGGAGGTAAATCACCATAAATTATACTTGCCTTTATTCCCATTTTTGAATAAGTCTGTGCTGTTTCAAGAACTTTCTTTTTAGAGAATAAAACTATTGCATCACCCTCAATTGCATCATTTAAATTAAACGGATTTGTTTCAATTATAAGTGGTGTATTTCTAACATACTCTTTAATTTCATACGCTGCTTTACAATCTTCAAGTATTTTTACAAGCAACTTTTTACTATTTAATGCTCCACATATATGAATCTCATTTGCTGGAATCCCAAGAACTGCCCTTGTCCAAGCATCCCCTCTTTGCATATCATTAATCATCTGAATTTCATCAATAACTGCTATATCATAAACACTTCTAAGATTTGCTTTTTCAATAGTTGAACTAGTATGAGTTGCTCCATCTTTTATATCTTCTTCCTCACCAGTTGATAAATTACAAATAACTCCCTCACTATTAAGTCTTTCATAAATTTCAAGCGCTAAAATTCTAAGTGGTGATAAATACACACCTTTTCTAGCAGTTTTTAATCTTTGCATAGCATTATAAGTTTTCCCTGTATTAGTATCACCAAGGTGAATAATAAATTTTCTATCCATTCTTCTAGCAATAGTATATTCATCTTTTGGGTTATCAGGAAATGCCATCTCAAATTCTTTAGCAATAACTTTTGGAATATGTTCCTTAACTAAAATAGTTCTAATTCCTGAATTAATAAGATTTTTATAATTTTCAGAAATAATATCATAAAACTTAAAGCTACTACCATTTTTTTTATTATAATCATCTAAAAGGCTTATAGATATATGTTTTAATAAGTCTAAATAATTCTCATATAATTCATTTTGCCCTTTTAAATTGAATTCTTCTATTTCTTTTATAACTTGAAGTTTTTTTCTAACAGAAATATCATGTTCTAAAAGTGCCTTCACACCTGAATTGTATACTATCTCTTCTATTTTTTTATACTGCCCTTGTAACTTTTTAAGTTCCCTTTGTGCTGCATTTCTTTTCATAAAAAAACTCCTTTCTTTCTATTTCTATAATATTATTTTATCACTATTTAAATATATTAAACAAAAAAGTAGATAACATACAAATGCTATCTACTTCTTACATATATTATTTATGATTATTTATAATTGCTGCCGCATCTGATCTTGCTTCTTCAGTATTTAATCTATCAGTATCTGAATACTTAAAGAAATATCCTGCAAATGCAAATCTAGTAGCTCTTGCTATTTTTAACTTATCAGAAATTTCATTTAAAAACTCAACTTCTTGCATATCATAGTTATCATCAACAAGACCACATCTTGTTAACTCAAAGTATACTGTGTTCTTAACTTTTTCTGAACTGTCTTTTAGAACTTCTATAACATCTTCAAGTTCCATAGTCTTAAGACCATCATCATCTAGTCCCATTTCTTCACAAGCTTCTTCTATTAAAGCTTTCTCTTCTAAACAAAGTTTTTTATCTGCTAATGCAAATTCTGATATTAGATTTATAAAAGCTATTGATTCTTTTTTATTTAACGCACTTAAAAACATAGTCTCCTCCTAAAATCCCGTCTTATTTTTATTTATAAATTAATTATACATTATAAATTACTTCACATAATTAAATTTTTATTTCAATTTTCCATCTTTAAATTCTGGAACTATATCAAATATATCTTTTTTACAACAAAACTCTATATCAGCCTCAAGTCCTAATGATTTAAGAACTTCATAATGCGTTGCATTTTCTATGTAAGCTCTAACATCTTTATTATTTTCATAAATATTTTTAGAAATTTTAGCTATATCAGTTAAATCACAGTTTGTCCCTTTAGATATTTCAGATATTATGTATCCACCACAAATAAAATCATCTGTTGATAACTTTCCATTTGTTCCAGCATTAACAATCATAATATCTTTCCCCAGTTCTAAAAGTTTTTTTGCTACTGCTTTCACATTTAAAATACTAGCAACAAAAACTTCATCACCACCACTTGCAATACTTAATGCTTTAGTTCCATTTGTAGTACTTAAAATAACAGTTTTCCCATCAACAAAATCTTTTGTAAATAATAATGGTGAATTTGATAAATCAAATCCTTCAACAATTTTAGCTTGTCTTTCTCCAGCTAAAATCACATTTCCACCAAGACTACTTTTCTTTTCAAAAGCTTCCTCAACAGTTAGTGTTGGGATTATTTCCTTTGCACCACTCGCTAGTGCTGTAACTATAACAGATGTTGCTCTTAAAACATCTATAACTACTACAACTCGTCCTTTTAACTCTGCATTATTAATGTAATCAGCAGATATTACTACATCTATCTTCATTTTAACGCCCCCATTCTTCTTTTGTTTTATATGTATAATTTTATCACAATTAAGCTAAAACTTGAAAAAAGTAGCATTGATAAAATCAACACTACTCTTCCATCTAACAAGGACTACACATAATAGAAAACTTTCTAGTATCTAAAACCTTTAAAGCCTAAAAGCTATAATCTAAGTCTTAAACATCAATGAATAATCACACAAGTCAAAAATAACACTTAAATAGTAACTTATCAAGTAACCAAAATTGATGATTTTATATTTTTTTCCATATTAATCCTACTAAAATTTATTATGTATATCATTCTTTATCACTAATTATAAAAATAAGTCTATTAAACTATCTTTCCCTTAAATCCTCTAAATTTAAGAAAGGTAAATTTATTCCACTTTCCTCATATAAAGTTTTTAAAAACATAAGCTGTTCTAAACTTTCTATCTTAGATTTATCTAAAAGTTTTTTAAACATTTCTGCATCTTTTGAAACTATTTTAAACCTTTCAAATTTACTATAATCAAAATCTGAACTATGCTTATATCTAAAACTACTAGAAAACTTTATCTTTCTTTCCTCATTAAAATCATTTTTAAAATCTGAAACTGAAAGGGTATTCTTAACTTCCTCTAAACTTATACCAATGGTATTCTCAAACTTATCCTTTGGTATTTCAGTTTCTATATTATAAAACCCTTCAGCTCTCAAACTAGGAACAACCTCTCTTCTAAGCCATTTTCTAAACTCAATTCCAATTGGCATATCAGTATATTGCAAAAAACCATATAATCCATCTTCATATAAAATAGTTAACCTTGAAGCATATTTTATAGAGGTTACTACCGCTACGGTGGTATCCTTTTTAAACTTATTAAGGTTATCCCCAGTTAAAACATCATATTCTATACCTATATCAAACTCTTCTGCTTCAATACATTGGTTTAATGTTTTTGATGGCTTTTCATACTCTAAAGCTTCTACAATATGAACACCTATCCAGCATAACTTTCCATTCCACATCAAAGTACATATTTCTCTTCCATTAAAATTTCGAGTAAATATATTACTCATTTCCAAAACCTCCTCTAATTTAAAATTATTTCTCGAATTCTGTTCTAGCCACCACTAACTATTTACTACTTTTTATTCTTTTCACTTCATCTTTAATTAATTCTATTATATGACTTTGCATTGTTTTACCTTCTAAAACCATTTCTACTTTAAATTCTTTGTGTAAATCTTCTGGTATTCTTACTGTTAAGTTAATTAACTTCAAAACAATTACCTCCTAATTTTAATTAACTCAATCATCTTTTTTTTTAAAAATTATTGAGTTCAACCATAGTTTAAGCAAATTTCAGAAAAATATACGTCTTAAAGAAAAGTTTTCCAAATATTTTTTCAAAAAGAAAAAGACCTACTTAAAGTAAGTCTTTCATATATTATTTCTTATAAGTTTTTCCTTGATAAATCCCTCTATCTTCTAAAGTTTTATCTATATCATTTAATACTTCCCACTTTTTAAGACTCCACATTGGTCCTATAAGTAAATCTCTTGGAGCATCACCTGTAAGTCTATGCACAACTAAATCTTCAGGTATTCTTGATATTCCTTCACATATTAAATCTATATATTCTTCTTGTGTTAGGAATTTAAGTTTTCCTTCTTCATAATCTTTAACCATTGCTGTACCTTCCATTAGATGAAGCAAGTGGAACTTAATTCCTCTAACATTCTTACTAACAATATAATCAACAGTTTCAAGCATCATCTCTTTAGTTTCACCAGGAAGTCCAAATATTGAGTGAACAACTGTATCAATCCCTCTACTTTTAAGTCCTTCAATAGCTTTATCAAAAACTTCTAAGTCATATCCTCTATTAAAACTATCAGCAGTTTCTTGATGGATTGTTTGAAGCCCTATTTCAAGCCAAACATATACTTTTTTATTTATCTCTTCAAGTAAATCTAAAACATCTTCATCAATACAATCAGGTCTTGTTCCTATAGCAAGTGCTACAACACCTTCATTCTTTATTGCCTCTTCATACTTTGCACGAAGCTCATCTACTGGTGCATATGTATTTGTGTAAGCTTGAAAATAAGCTATATACTTATCTGCTGTCTTCCACTTTTTCTTCATCATTATTTTAACATCTTCAAATTGCTCATTAAGTGGTTGAATTCTTTCTCCTGCAAAATCTCCTGAACCTCTTGAACTACAAAAAGTACATCCACCTCTTGCAACTTTTCCATCTCTATTAGGGCAAGTAAATCCACCATCTAAACTAATTTTAAAAACCTTTGAACCAAATTTATCTCTTAGGAAATAATTAAAGCTATTATATCTTTTATCTCCCCATTTTTTATCTTCATTTATCATAAAAAAACCTTCCTTCTTTTAATTTATCCATTCCCTCTATCTAAAAGCTTATTTTTTAAGCTTTATTATTCTGTAAACTTTTCTATTATACTATATCTTAATATCATAATTTTTTCAAAAATCCTAATAAGTTCTACATAATAAAAAACTTTCTGAAAGTAATTACATCTTTTATGAATAAACATAATTTTTCATTTGTATATTTAGTATAGCAATACTTTATCAAGGGGGAATTAAAATTGAAAGATGCAAAACAAGTCTTTCAGATAGCAACAATATTTATAGGAACAATAGTAGGTGCAGGGCTTGCCTCTGGAAAGGAAATAACAGAATTTTTCACAACCTACGGAATTAGAAGTGTATTTGGAATTATCTTTACTGGTATTTTTTATATTCTTCTATGTTCAATAATTTCAAAACTTAGTATAGAACATAATTTAAAGTCATATAGTGATGTAATAAATCTTGTAAGTCCTAATATCTTTGGAAAACTAACAGGAATTATCACAACAATTTACTTAATGTGTAGTGCATCAATAATACTTGCAGGTAGTGGTGCTATTTTAAATCAATTTTTTGGAATACCTAAAATAATTGGAACTCTTATAATGGCAACCATAGCAATACTTGTGCTACTTAGAGGAACAGATGGACTTGTAGAAATTAATGCAATAATAGTTCCATCTCTTATTTTTGTTATATCAACACTTACTATACTTTATCTATTTTTCTCTGGTGAAAATTTAAATCCACTAGATATTTTAAGAGCAGAGTCAAATACATCAAGTGGATGGGTTTTATCAACAATTCTCTATGCTGGTTATAATGTTTTATGTTGTACTGGAGTAATTGTACCTATTAGTACAAAGTACGGAAATCAAAAAACTATGATAAAAGGAATTTGCATTGGAGCTGGAATCCTAACATTTCTTTGCATAGCAATAAATATGATGCTACTTGTAAATCAACCACATATCTATGAATATGAAATACCACTTTTATATGTAGCAGATAGATTTGGTAAGCCAATTCAAATAATGCTCATGGGAATAATTCTTGCCGAAATGTTCTCAACAGAAGTTTCAGATGTTTATTCAATAGGACAAACTCTTAAGCAAACTTTCAAAATAGATTTTAAAAAGGCAGTTATAGGAATAGTTCTTTTAGCACTTCCTATATCACTAATTGGATTTTCAAACTTAATAGAAACAATATACCCTATCTTTGGGGGCTTAAGTCTTATTTTTATCTTCCAATGCTTTAGATTTTTCTTTAAAAAACATAAATAAAATTAAGCTAAACTTGTAGTTAAAACATTTTAACTACAAGTTTTTCATTTTCTTTTTTCAGTTTTTTTCTATATAATACTATATATACAAAAGAAAAAGGGGGAGATTCAAATCGAAGATTATAACCCAAAATACAATATTGAACCCAAACTTGATAAAAAAATTTCTTTAACTTATCTTATGGTAATTTTACTTATATTTTTAAATGTATTTTTAAATACATTAGGCTATGTAGGTGCATCTGAGTATTCTCAGCTTACTATTCTAACAAATATGATACATATATTATCAACACTATTTTTAATACTATTAATCCCATTTGGTGGCTTACTAGTTATTATAAATATAAAAATGAATTTAAAATTAAAAGGAAAGTATATATTCCTCATGAGGCTTATTGGTGCAAGGAAAAGAACCCTTACATCTATTCTTGCTTTTCCACTAATTAAACTATTTTTTAAAAATACTATACTAGCTCTAATAATTATTAATATTATCTATTTTTTAATTCGAATAATAAATGTTTTTAATTGTACTAGTTTTCTAAAACTAAACTTTACCCTTATATTTTATTATGCTATACCTTTCTTTATAGTTATTTCACTATTAACACTTAGAGGTCCTTCAAGCATAAAAATTAAAAAGTATATATAATACTAAAAAGCTTGTGCCTATCTCAAAAGATAAGTACAAGCTTTTTATTTTAGTATTTAACTCTTGGTAAATTATTTTCAAAATCAAACATTGATGGTGCTACAAAATATCCTGTTTCTTCATCTCCTCTACTCATTTCAGCAAGTTTATTAACTGCTACATAAGTATTAGAAATTGAATACCAAGTTCCATAATTAACTGCCCCTGTTATAGGTAAATTAAATATTTTTTGATATGTTCTAACCGCTTTTGCAGTTGAGTCACCATATATTCCATCAACAGCAACTTTATTTATAAGTGGATAATTATTTGATATTGAGTTTAAATATATTTGAACTCTCTTAACATATATACCATTGTAGTGAAGTTTCAAAGTATAACCTGGAAATGACATTGGTATCCCTTTAACTTTTGGTGCTTTTGCTATATCTATGTTATACCCATAGAAATGTGTCAAAATTTCATATGGAGTTTTCCCTTGATCACCTAGGTATTTACTTCCCCATTGTGTTAACCATCCATCATGCTTAGAAGTTGTCCCATTGCAATACTGTGCAAGGAATGGTTGTTTTTCATTAAACTTTCTAATGTAACTAGCAAAATATTGGTCTACAACATCACTTACACTATCATATATTGTTCTTCCATGAACATAAGCTTGGTCATATCCAGTATTATTAGTAACATCAAAATCTTTTCCTTTTCCTCTATACCACTCTGTATAAATTCTATTTAAAGTAAAAGAAACTATGCAATAAACATTTGCCATTATAGTAGACTTTGGCCAAGTTGCAAAAATCTCACTTGAAGCAACATTTTTAATATAATCTATATATGCAATAGTATGATTTGGAGCAGCATCATCACTTGGTGAACCATCATGAACAACTATAAGTTGTGGCACTACAACCTCTGGTAAAACTACAGTATTAGATGGTTTTGGTAATAACTTAACTGGCTCTTCTGGTATCTTTTCTTCAAATCCACCAATAAGCCTATTAGGCTTTATATCCAAAACTTCAGTTCTATTATCTCTGGCAGTAGCCATCTTCATATTACAACTTTGAATACCTACTCTATTTGGATAAATCTGAACTCCATTTATTTGAAGTGGTTTAAATCCGTCTTTTTCAATTAAAACATTATAAATACTATAAGGAATTGTCCCTGGTTTTTGAGACGCTGAAATGTCTGGTGTATCAAGTATTACAACTTCACTCTCCCCAGAACTATCTGTGTAAAATTCTTTAACTAAAACATTTTTATCATTAGTTAATGTAATTTTTGAATTAACTAATGGCTTAATAGTATCACCTTCATAACATTGGCATTTTAACTTACCTTGTTTACTCATTTTAAAGTCTCCTTAAAAATTTTTATCTATTTATAATATGCTTATAAAATTTAAGAGTTCTTACTACTGCTACTCAAAATATGGACAAATATACCCATATCGAGATTTTTACTGCTTCCTAGCATCTTGTTTTGCTAAAGCTACTCCAATTTGATATAATGCTCCACAGTCATAAACTCCCGTCTAGCCAACGGTACATATACAAATATCTATTTTACGTTAGATGATTTTGTATTCTTTGCAATCTCTTAGATTATATGATGCTTGTAAATCTCTATCACATACATAGCCACAACTACATTTATACATTCTATCTGATAGTTTTAAATCAGACTTTATATTTCCACAACTGTTACAAATTTTAGATGATGGAAACCACCTACTTACTTGTCTTATTTCAATTCCATTTTGTTTAGCTTTTGAAATAAGTTTAGTTGTTAAATCATATAGTTTTTGTTTTGCTATTGCCTTTGATAGATGTCTATTCTTCATCATTCCACTAATATTTAAATCTTCAATAGTTATAAAAACTGGTTTGATTTTCACAAGTTCTGCAACTATTTTATTATTATAATCATTTCTAATATTAGTTAATCTTTGATGATATCTTTGCACCTTAGCTATTTGTTTTTGGATATTTTGTCTAGTAGCTTCTCCTTTTTCTTTATTTTTTCTAAGTTTTAAACTTTCATATTTTCTTGAAAGAGTTCTTTGTTCTTTTTTTAGTTTTCTTTCTAATCTTTTTACATTTGAAGTCTTATTAATATTTTTAAACTTCATAGTATTACTTGCTATTAAAGTATCTTTAATTCCTAAATCTATTCCAATACCACAAGAGTAAGGCTTATCGTTAATTATTTCTTTAACTTCAATTAATACTGATACAAAGTATCTTCCTGCTTTCTTTGAAACTGTACCACTTCTAACTATTCCACTCGTAGGAATATAGCCAAATTCTTTTAGTCTTACCCACTTTAAAGTAGGAATATTTAGTCTATGTCTGTCTATTTTCCAATCTGTTTTATTACTCTTTGGAAAATAAATACTGACATCTTGATTCTTTTTCTTTTTAAATCTAGGAAATCCACCAAGACCTTTGAAAAATCTTTTAAATGATGTTTCTGCATCACAGATAGCTTTCTTCCTAGCTTTAGAACCACCAGTATTTATCCAAGAAAAACTTTCCAATACTTTAACTTCATTGTTGATATACTTATCAAAGCTATTAGCACTCATAAAGGCATCTTTTTCATCTATTTTTTCTTCTTTAAACTCATTATAGAGTTCAATATTTTTTGCTACATAAGAATTGTAGAGATATCTACAAACTCCTATGCTCTGTTCTATTTTAATCTTTTGTTGATTTGTTGGTTTTATCTCCGTCTTGAACGCTTTTAGCAAGTTCTTTATCCTCCTCTATCTTTTTCTTATACTTTCTCATTCCATATATTCTACACGAGAAAACATGAAGTATTGAAACTATATCCTGAACAAGTTCTTCTTGTGGTGATAACAATTCATTATTAACTACTATTATTTTTACACTAAACTTGCCAAAAAGTTTTTCAAACCATTCATATCCAAATCTAATAACCCTATCTTTGTGCGTAATATAAATAGTGTCTATTTTATTTTCCATACACTCATTAATTAATTTATTCCATTTTTTATGATTATAATTTAAGCCACTTCCTATATCTTCAACAACTTCATCAACTATCACTCCTTTTGCATTAACAAAATTCTGTAAGAATAGTATTTGATTTTTTAAATCATCTTTTTGATTACTTGTTGAAACTCTAGTGTATAGTATTATTTTTCTTGAATTGTTATTCTCACTATCAAAACCTTTATATTCAAGATACTGATTATAAGTATAATATCTTCTATCAGTAGGAGTTCTCTTTGCTATAAGCACCTTATCTCTGTCCCAACGTTGTAATGTTTTAACAGATACGTTTAAAAGTTCTGCAAA
>NZ_CAMQRY010000044.1 GCF_947036855.1 uncultured Clostridium sp. | reverse complement strand
TTTATAAAAATACATTAATGCTCTTTTTATACTGAGAATACTTCAGCATATAGCCATTCAAGACCTAAATTTCTAGCTAAAACAATTCTGTTTGTTCCATCTAAAACATAATATTTATTACTATCTTTAGGATATTCTATTAATTTTAATGTTTCAATAAAATTATTAGTTTCCATCTTTTCTAAAAATTTTGGTATGTTTATTTCTTTCATAGGAAGAAAGCTTGCGAACTGTTGTAAAAATATTAATGAGTCTTTCCATGATAAATGCTCAAGGTCTACTCTTGATGTACCAATAATATCTTTCATATTAACTTTTTTAGAGTGTAAAAAGTTAGTTCCTTTTTTATCTAATGATAAAATAATAGTTTCTATATTTTTCTTTGTAGGATTATGTTTATTAACAAGTTTTTGTCCATCTTCTTTATCTTCATTAAAATCTTTAATAAGTTTATATTTATGCCCTTTATGGATGTTTTCTTCTTCTTTGGCTTCTCTTAGTACTTCTAAGTTTTGTCTTGGGTTTGTCATTTTGCTCACTCCTAACGTTACATATGTATATATGTATATATTAAATATATACATAAAAAATATAAATTTTCAAATTGCAAAGATTGTTATTTTAAGCTTAAAATCTATAAATGAATGGGTGAGGCTTTAATTAATTTATATTTGGTTGATGATTTGATAAAAAATACTATATTTTATCATTTTTAATATAAAAAGATTATTGCTAGTTAGTTGAAAAGACTTCTAAAATGATTTAGTATTAAAATAAATTTTACTATTTTAAATAGTTTACAAAAGAAAATGAGATACTAGATATCAAAATTTGGGAGTGATTTTATGTTATCAAGATTTAAAAAAAATATGGATACGCCAGAAAAGATTAAGGCAAAAGCTAAGGATATTATGTTAGATGTTGTTAGTTATAGAATGAGTGGGACTATAGATGCATCATCATATAACAATTTAAAAGAAATATTAGCAGAACTTGAAGAGGATCATAGTTTTTCAGAAGATGATTTTGATGATGATATATGTTTTGAGCCACAAAAAGTTGTTAGAGCTTTAGATTTAGTTTCTTTAGTAAAAGATACTAATCCAAGAGAAATTGTTGTTCCAGTTAGAGTATATGCTGCATTTATTGCAAGTTATTGTAGAGAAGCTATAGGAGCAGTTTTATCAGATTATGCACTTAAGTTTAATAGAACATCTGCGAATACAGTTACAGAACTTAGAGGATTAATTTTAGATAGTGCTTTATCTTATGCAACAGGACTTGAGTCTAATATAGATAAGATAAATTTAGTTTTACATACAAGAGATGTTTTTAAAATTATTAAGCCACAAGATGAAGAGGTAAGTAAAATTCTTATAAAGTATATTATTAGAAATTTTGATATGTTCTATATTAGAAAAGTATATTTAGAAAAGGTTAATATTATAAAGCTTGATGAAGATAATATTAAAACATCAATATTTAAAGTTAAATTCTATAATAATTCATTATACATATTGAGAGTTCTTCTTAATTTAAGTATAAAAGATTATGGTGATAATGCAGTTGATATAGGAGTTGCTAATTGTTGTAGAATAAGTGGGGTAAAACTAAGAGGAGATTTAGATGATGTTATAGCTTCACTTGAGAAGTTTGCTAACAGAAAAGGATATCTAGGTCTTGATTTTATAGATACAGCAGCTAGAGATATTAGTAGCTTCCACATAGATATGTTAAATAATAAAATAGATTATACATTAATACAGGCAACTGTAGAAATGCTTGCAGAAGAGGTTGATTTAAATCTTATAAGAGAAATTATTGCATGTATTGCAGTTCTTATTTTAACTAAGTATAAGCATGGAAAACTTGGTGCTTTAGAAGAACTTTGTATTTTAGATGGGATAATTGGTAAAGCATTTTAGAGTAAATTAAAAGGAGCTATATAGTAATATAGTTCCTTTTTTATTAGAAATTTAAGAAAGAAAAAATTCTAATTATTGTGTATTAAAAGTCTTTTACTAAAATTTTAGAGGTTTTATCTAAAAATTTTAGTAAAGTATCGAGTGTCTTTGTATTTGTATCTGATTTAACTATGTTAAATGAAATAAATCCTGTGCTATGAGCAGTTATTGATTCTATTGTTAAATAATCTTTAGAATCAATAATACGTTTAATTTTATTAATCAAAATAATATGAGCATTTAAAACTCTTGCACAATTATCAAGTTCATATATATATAGTTTTTCTTTTGATAAGTAAACTTGTATATAATATGAGTCATTTAAATTTTGGATTTGTGGAGGTGGATTAAATCCTTTAGATTTAAATGTATTTTTATATAAACGTTTTTTTAATGGAATAGGACAATATGTATCTAATCGATGTGCCATTGCACCAAGTAAAATACAACTATCTTTTATACCATAAACATAGTTGAAATTCTTATCTGATTCTATAATAGAGTTAGATAATGAATGGAAATCAGTGAGAGTGAGTTCAATTAATGAAGGTACTTCTTTGAACTCAGCTAATAATTTTTTAAATTTATCTGTTTCATTAAAAACTAACATAAGATCACTCCTAATAGTGTAGAACTAAATAGATTACTTATGTATTAATTATAATACTAAAAAATTTGAAATTAAAATTAGTATTATTTATAAATTATGATTTTTTATGCTTTTAAAAAGAGCTTTTATGGTTTTTTACCCAAATTTTAGTTGGTTGTGAGCAAAATAGTATAAAATTTATGATAAATGCATAAATTAACAAGGTCTTATATAAACTAAAGAAAATTATTAATTAAGAGGAGGGGGTAGCTAGATAAGTAATACTTATTTAGTGTATTTATGGGGAATTATAAAATGGAGATTAGAGGGAAAATGAATTTAAGTGATTATAGCAATATATATGATTATATAGGAATAGTGCAAAGAGATGATGATTTTTCTATTTCAACTATAAGTCTTGATAATGAGGATATTAGTATGATTTATTCTATGCTTGAGGAATTAAATTTTAGTATTATAGCCAAGGAATGTAATGAAGGAAATTATTTAATGAAAGTTTGTAAAAATTTATAAATATGTTTTGTAGAGCTAAAGGAATTTAGGTCTATTTTTTTTGATTTATATTTTGAGGAATGAATATTAAAAAGTAATTAGAACTTTAAAATTTTATTAATAATAATAGTTTTTTCTAAATATAATTATAATTAGAGTAATAATTAAGGGAGTATTTAAGCTAATGTTAGAAAATTTGAAGAAATTATTTATTAGAAAAAAAATGAAATTAGACTATAAAGGGGCAATACTCAATGTTGCTAAGGGAATAGAAGAGCGAGATATTAGAATATTAGATGCGATATTACTTGAATCTTCTAAAAAGAGATTTGGAGATGAAAAAGATAAAATATATCTTATTATAAAAACTTTAATTGATAAAGCATTTAAAGATAGTAAGTACATAGAACTTGCTGATAAGTATGTTATTGATGAAAATAAGGTTGTAGCTAATGCGTATTATTGGATACTTGGAAATAATAAAGTCTTTTCTACAAGGTTTAAGTTTTATGATATAGAAAAAAAAGATTTAGGTGTTTTTGTTGATACACAAGATGGGGTAAAAGTTAATTTAGATGGACTTATATCTATTAATGCATTTGAAAAAGATATTATATTTGAAAAAGAAAAATTCAAATTTTTTATAAGTATTGCAGTTAATTATTATAATCAGAAAATTTTAAAATTAAAAATATATAATAAAACAGATAATAGATTATACTTTAGAAGAAATGTTGATGAAGCTAGAGTTAGGATATATAGTAATAATTTATATGAAGAGAAAATTTTAGGTGCAAATGGTAATGGACTTTTAGAACTTGCAGATGGGAAAGATTTTATGGTTGTGAGTGAAGGAAATATAGATTTTGAAGTGAAAGCTATTGAAATGTTTAATTTTTGTGAGGAGTTAAGTATTGGAGAATATAATATTGCTAGTCAATTAATATATGAGAATAATAATATAAATGACTTTGATAAAGTTAGCATAGATAATGAGATTATTAGAATAAGAGCTGTTGTAGATAAGATACTTGAATGTGAAAGTATTGATGATTTTATAAAAATTACAGATATAGATAATATGAAGGAGTATTATTCTGAATTTATTTCTTCTGAAAATATAGATTATAGTGAGTTTGAAAAGAAACTTTTAAGTTCTTATATGAAAATTTTGAAGTCATATAGATTTTTAAGAATAAGTAAAGTTACTTTTGAAGATGATTTTTATAAGGTGAAATTGCTTGTTGAAATAAAAGGAACTGATGGCTTTATAGATGTTTCTATAAATTCTAAGAATTTCAAATTTATATTTTTAACAGAATATCTTACAGCACTTAAAAATTCTATAAAAACAAATATAATATTAAAAACAGAGAAGCTAGAGAAAGAGAGTATTAAAGTTGTATTTTGTGAAAAATCAAAACTATTTATGATTTTAGCTAGGGCAAAAGAGCAGTATTTAGATAGAGCGAATTATTTAAGAATTAATATAGATACTGATAATGGATTTTTTTCTGATTATTTAGAGTTTGGAAAGTGTTATGATGCGAAGTTTGAAAATAGTATAGAAAATATAGAGACAGAAGAGGATGTAAAGCGTTGGCAAAGAGAAAAAGGGTATACTTTTACAAGTACATTTTTACAAAGTGCTAAGAGTATTTCAAGTATTAATATTGTAGATAATACAGAGTTTATGACTAAAAATAAGGTGGAAATTTAAAAAAATGCGTTCCTTCGGAACGCACTTTTACTTTATTAAAGTTTTTTTTGCTTTGATATATATCTTTGAGCAAGAATAAATCCAATAACTCCAAAGATGATAGGTCCTGAAATTATCCAAAGACCTTTTTGAATATTCCCATTAACAAATGGATCAAGTATTGAAAAAGTATCAGCTATTATAAGAGTAAGTAAAGTTATACATCCAACTAAAACACCTATAGGTTTATTAAAAAATTGATATTCCTTTTTTATATTATCATTTAATTTAAATTTTATATAAGAATAAACAATAAAAGCCCAAGGAATAGATGTTGTAATAGTAACCATAAATGAAAGATTATTATAAATTGTATTAGCAGTATTACCACCAAAACCAATTAAAAGCATTGCAACTACAATTATAGCTGATTGTATATATAATGCATTTTCTGTCATTCCATGTTCATTTTTCTTAGTTATAAATTTAGGTAACATTCCATCAGGAAGCCCTTCAAAAACTTGTTTTATTGGGGCATAAAGTATAAGTGGAAGATTTAAAAGAGCTATAAAAGTAAACCAAGTTGTAACTCTATTAACCCATAAACCAAGTGAAATTGATGCAGTATTTGAAAGACCTATATAAGTCCCAAGTTCAAAGAACTCTTGTTGCACCATATAAATGGGAAAGTTAAATAAATTTACATTAGGATGGTCAAATGTAGCAGCCCAATTTAAATCCATACCAGAAATTAAAACTATTAAAATATATAGTATTGAAATTATAACACCAGATAATATCATAGCTTTAGGCACAGTTTTTTTAGGGTTTTCTACTTTATCTATAAGACCAGCGCTAGATTCCATTCCACCAAGAATAAAGATAGCAAATACTAGAAACCCAAACATTCCAAGTACACTATTATAAGAACTATTAGGACCAGTGAAAAGTGAAGAAATACCAGTATAATTAAATCCTTCTGAAAATTTAAAGCCTGATAAAGCAAAAACTAGAAGTCCACCACCAAGAATAACTATATGCATTACAATTGTAATAAGCATAGAAATATTAGTAAGTAGAGCTATAGATTTAATCCCTTTTCTACAAAAGAATACAATAATTAAAAACCAAGCAATACCAATTAATGAAGTAGTAGCTGTATTACTAAGTCCAAATAAGCGCCATGTTTCTGATACATCTTTTCCATAAATCATAGCAGAGAATGTAATAGCAATAGAACTAATACTAAACCACCAAATAATTGCTGATACATACCATAAAAAAGCACCGATTGTACTAAATCTTATTCCAACAGTTTCTTTCATCCATGAAAAAATACCACCAGTACTATGACTAAATGCAGAACTCATTTCTGAAATCATAAATGTATATGGAATAAAGAATAAGATGACACCAATTATTACATATGTAATTGAGGCATAACCCATCTGATAGAAGATTTGTTGACCATTGCGAAGTCCGTAAACAGTCATGAAAATCATAGCTACAAATGACCAAAAGCCTATTTTATAATTTTTCTGTTTTTTTTCATTTTGTTCTTCGATTAATGATTCTGACTCTTGAAGTTTATCAGGATCATTTGGATTTGTACTATGCATAAGAAAAATCTCCTTTTAGTATCATTACTATCAAGTAGTCTATGCGACCTGATAATAGATTTATTAAATTTTAATGTTCACCAAGAACCTCCATAGTTTCGTATACTTTATCTTTTTCGCCAGCAAGTATTATTAAATCGCCATTAACAAGTTTTGTATTAGCATTTGGCATAAATTCTTGCTCATTTCGAATTATAGAAAAAACTCTACAACCACTGGGGAATTTACAATCCTTTAAAGATTTTTCTTCTAAGGAAATACTACTAAAAACAACCTCTCGTATAATCATTTCCTTACTTTCTACTACTTTTTCATTATTTTTATAAGTTAGTTTATCAAAAATGACAGGGAAGATAATACATGAAACAATAGTTGTCATTATAAAAGCTGAATAATCAATATTGGTTATATAATCAAACTCTAAAGCCATTTGAGCAGCTACTATAACAAGGCTCAGTTGTGGAGTTAAAATCATAGAACAAGCTAAAGATTCTTTAAATCCAAATTTTTTCTTTAAAAGTACGCAAGGTATAAGTTTAACAATGAAGAATATTAATGTTAAAACTATAACTGTTACAAGTACTAGTGGATTTGTAACAACAACTCGTAAATCAACATTTGCTCCAACCATTATAAAGAATATTGGAATCAAAAATCCATATCCAATAATATCTAACTGGTGAGAAATTTCTTCTTTAGCTTTTCCTATAAGAAGAGAGAATATCAAACCAGCTAAAAATGAACCAAGCACAATTTCGGTATTTAATTTTTGTGCAATAGCTACAAGAATTAAAATAAGTGCAAAGGCTGCTCTAACCATAAGGTGTAAATTTTTAAATGATGGAGCAGAAAAATCATGTTTTTTCATAAATAGTTTAGCAATAAAATATAGAACTATTGCAAATATAAAAATAAGTGCAAATTCGAAGCTTTTAAAGCTCATACCATGTTCTGAAATTGAAAAAATTACAGTAATTCCAATTATAGCGATAAATTCACAAAGGATACTGAAAGTTAAAGCTACTTTCCCAAATTCAGATTTAAGCATATTTTTTTGCTTTAAAATTGGAAGTACAAGCCCTGGTGAAGATGCCATAAAGATAAGTGTAAATAGATTTGTACCACCATTAATACCTATAAGTCTTAAAATTGTGAGTGATAATAAGTAAGATATTATTGCAGAGAATATTAGCATTTTTATTGAAATAACTAAAAATGATTTGTCAGATTTTTTTGAAGTAAAATCATCAAAATTAACCTCAAGTCCACTTAAAAACATAAGATAAGCAAGACCAAGGTTTGATAAAAATATAATAGTTATATCTGGTGTAATTAAATTCAATAGAGTTTTACCAATAACAACACCAATTATGATTTCTCCAACTTGATAGGGAATCTTGATTTTTTTTAAGCTAGATACCAAAAATGGTGTTATAAAAGCAGTTATGGATATAACAAGTAGAGAATTATAATTTATAGTGCTTTCCAAGTTTAATCACAACCTTCTTTTTGTTTATATGAAATTAGTATTGCCTAAAAGTTGATTTATATTTATAAAAAAGGTCAAAGTAGAAGTTTAATTCTACTTTAACCTTTAAGTTATATTAATTTATACCAAGAATTTTTATAATAATTTATTGTAAAATCTATAAAATCTTTTGATAATTCAGATAAATGAATACCTTTAGGATAAGATAATCCAATTTTTCGTGTATTATTTTTATCTTTAAGTCTTATTATTGAGTAATCGGGCTGATTATGCTTAATACATATTGAAAGTGGAGCAAGGCAAATTGAATTTTTGATTAGCATAAGCTCTGAGATAATACTAACATCACCTTCAAATATTACATTTGGAGTAAACCCAGCCTGTTCAAAAAGTAAGTTACTAGCTTGTTTAAATGAGTAATTTTCAGTAAGACTTATAAAGTTTTCAAGATATAAATCTTTTAAATATATAGATTTAACATTAAAAAGTTTATGAGTATTTGGGACAACAACAACAATTTCTTCTTCTAACAACTCTTTGCTTTCAATATTGTTTTCAATTATTATTGGGGATGTTATAGCAAAATCAATACTTCTATTTTTAAGATTTTCTATTATAGATTTTTCATAATTAATAGTTTGAGTCATAGTTATATTTGGATTTTCTAGTATGAAATCTCTTAAAACACCACTTACAAAGTGGGTAGTTGTTGCACTAAGTGATAAATGAGAGTTTCTAACACCAGCAAGTTCTAAAATTTCTGATTTAGCATTTTCTAAATCATTTAAAATTGAACTTATATGTTTTAAGTATACTTTTCCAAATTGATTAAGCTCTATATTTTTTCCTTTTCTATTAAAAAGAGGAACAGATAATTCATCTTCAAGTCTTTTTATAGTTATACTAAGTGATGGTTGTGATATATGTAGTTCTTTTGCAGCTCTAGTGATATTTTGATATTTAGCTACACTTTGAAAATATTTTAATTGTAGTAATTCCAATAGCAGAACCTCCTATATATATTAAAATTAATTATGTATTGTAGATATATATATTATAAGTTATATATATCTTTATGTAACGTATAATATATGGATGATTACATTTAAAAGGATAATAATGGATGTAAAAAATAGCGATTTTTTCATGAAAAAAAGAACCTCGCTATGCGAGGTTCTAAATATTTATATACTTATTTAGTTGAAAGTCTTTTAGAATATGAAATATTCATCATAGAAATTAATATTATAATTATATATCCAATCCATGACATTGCATCAGGCATTTCATGTAATAAAACAAATCCATAAATTGCTGCAAGAACAAGTCCAAAGAAATCATAAACAGAAATCTCAGAAGCTGGTGCATGTCTATATGCAAGTGTTAAAAATACCTGACCAAGAGTAAATGAAACTCCTGATAAAATAAGATATATAAGATTTAATCCTAAAATATGTTCATTATTAAAAAACATACTAGGGAAAGTTACAATTGTAGCTATTCCTGTAAATGATAATATAACAGTCCAAAAACTTTCACTAGTTCCTATTTTTCTAATCATAGTATAAGCAATTCCAGCTACACACGCTGATAAAACTGCTATAAGAGAAGGAATAACGCTAGCATCAAGTGTAGGTTTTACAACAAATAAACTTCCAGCAAAAGCTGCTAATAATATTAAAATTTGCACCTTAGTAATCTTCTCTTTTAAAAATATAAATGAAAAAATTATTGTGAAAAATGGAGCAAGTTTCGATAAAATTGTAGCATTTGGTAGTATTAAATACTGTAATGATGCGTAATTAGTTATAAGTGCTATTGTACCCATAATACCACGAGTTAAAAGAATCCATCTATTAGATTTTGAACCTAAGAAAGATTCTTTATTTTTATATAGAATAATACAAACGATTATAGTTGCAACAAAATTTGATATAAATGTTTTTTGATAAGGATTAACGCCTATTGTAAGTTTTGCGAATAAATTCATTGTTGCAAATGAACTTGTTGCAAGTAACATAAAAATAATTCCTTTAGATTTATTTGAATTTGACATTTTATACTCCTAAAATTTTATTTCAAAAGCTAACTTTCTAAAATTTATAGTGTTTACAAAACTAAAATAGTAGATATGTACTTTTAAATGGATATAGACTTAATATATAAGAAAGCCTATAAGTATGTACTGCAATACTATTAATATTAATACAACAAAATTTTAAAGTAAAACAAATTTAAACGATTAACAAAAAATAAAGTAAGAATATTATTTGAACTTTTTTTAAAAAGTAAATAATAAGTAAAAATAAAAGTGGTAAAATATAAATAGATTTATTAAATTGGTTTAATTTGTTATTCTTAAAAGAAGAAATAGAATAATATTGAGTTTATTTAATAAAAATATATTATAGAGGTGAAACAAATGAAGGCAGAAATTTTAGCTATAGGAACAGAGATTTTACTTGGTGATATTGTAAATACAAATGCACAATATTTGTCACAAGAACTTGCAGCAATTGGAGTTAATGTATATCACCAAGCAGTTGTAGGAGATAATGAAGAGAGAATTTTAGAAGAATTTGATAGAGCATTTGAAAGCTGCGATATTATATTTACAACAGGTGGACTTGGACCAACAGAAGATGATTTAACAAAGGAACTTGCTTCAAAATATTTTGGTAAAGAACTTGTGCTACATGAACCATCACTAGATGCACTTAAAAATTATATGAAAAAAGCTGGTAGAACAGAGATACCAGAATCAAATAAAAAACAAGCATATTTCCCAAGTGATGCAATTATTTTAGAAAATCCTAATGGAACAGCTCCAGGAGCTATTTTAATTGGAAAAAGACCTTGTGATTTAGAGAGAGAGAATGCAAAAGATAAAATAATAGTTGTTATGCCAGGACCTCCAAGAGAGATGAAACCTATGTTTGATAATACTGTTAAACCATATCTTTTAAAACAAACAAATTCAATGCTTAAATCTTTAGTAATAAGGGTGTTTGGAATTGGAGAATCAGAAGTTGAAAGAAGGGTTAAACACCTTATAGAAAATCAGACTAACCCAACTATTGCACCGTATGTAAAAGATACGGAAGCAATTCTTAGAATTACAGCTATGAGTAAAAATGAAAAAGAGTGTGATGAAATTATTAAACCAGTTGCAGATGAAATTAAAAAGATTCTTGGAGATAATTTCTATGGTGAGGGTGAAAAAACTATAGAACATGTTACTGCAAAACTTTTAATTGATAAAAAGCTTACTATTAGTACCGCTGAATCTTGTACTGGTGGATTACTTGCTGGAACTTTAATTAACTATCCTGGAATTTCAGAGATATTTATGGAAGGTGTGGTTACTTATAGTAATGAAGCTAAGATGAGAAGACTTGATGTAAAAGCTGAAACTTTAGAGCAGTTTGGGGCTGTAAGTGAAGAAGTTGCAAAAGAAATGGCTATTGGAATAGCAAAAGAAGCAGGGACAAATATAGGTTTATCTACAACAGGAATAGCAGGTCCAGATGGGGGAACAGAAGAAAAACCAGTAGGACTTGTATATATAGGTTTATATATTAATGGAAAAGTTAAAGCTATAAAGTGTAATTTCTTTGGAAATAGAGAAGTAGTTAGAAAAAGAAGTGTTTTAA
Organism: uncultured Clostridium sp.; assembly: GCF_947036855.1. Lineage (GTDB taxonomy): Bacteria > Bacillota > Clostridia > Clostridiales > Clostridiaceae > Sarcina. Next base: position 7,208 of record NZ_CAMQRY010000044.1, on the reverse strand, counting down.
GTGCTATTGATTTAGTTAGACGAGAAATTAAGTAGTTAAATTTAATAGGAAAATAATATCTTAAAATATGGTAAAAATTTACTCAAAATTTTCAAAAAAAATAACTCTAAGCTTGCTTAGAGTTATATATATATAATAAAAGAGCAATCTTCTGGAAGAGGTTTCCTGAAGATTGCTATAAAAATAAAATGGGGGAGAGGCTATTATAAGAAAGCTTATTGCCTCAATAATAAGTATTACCAGTAATCTAAAAAAATATACAAAATAAATAAAAAATTTACTTAATAAAATTAACGTTACAAATAAAAAATTTCCGAGGGGGACAATTAAATAATGAAATTTAAAAAAGGACCGATACTCAGAGCTAGTTTTTTCTTTCTGTTTATAATGATTTGGCCATTTTTTGTAGGACCAATATTTGGACCATTAATCCCAGTAGAAACATCATTACCAGTAAGACTTATAATTACACATATTTTGATGTTTATATTACCAGCTATAGCTTATATCTTAATAACTAAGCAAAGCTTTAAAAAGGTTTTAAAATTAAATAAAATAGGTGGACTTGATATACTTGTAGCTATAGGAATAGGGATTATAGCACAGCCAGTAATGGCATTCTTTGCATATATATCATCATTTTTCTTTACAAATGATGTTGCAGGAATGATGAATGATTTAAATACAACACCACTATGGATTATGATTGTAATGATGGGAGTTACACCATCTATAAGTGAAGAAATTACAATGAGAGGAATTGTTTTATCAGGATATGATTTTAAGAATAAGCATATTGCAGCATTAATGTCTGGTCTTGTATTTGGAATAATACATATGAATCCACATCAATTTATGTATGCATTTGCAATGGGAGTTATATTTGGTTATATGGTAAGAGCTGCAAATAGTATATATGTAGCAATGATTGCTCACTTTGTAGTAAATACATCACAATTATTACTTCAAAGAATGCTAACAAGTATGATGGAAATGATGGGAGAGTCAACAATAATTGATCCAAGTGCTGCAATGCAAGAATTAAATTCATTACCATTGATGGCTAAACTTACAACAGGATTATTTTATGGGGTTATAGCTTTAGTTGGATTCTTTATAATAAGTAAGCTTATAAAAGTATTTGAAAATACAAGAAGAAAAAGAGTAAGGGCAGAACTTGAAAAGAATATGACTGGAGATTATGTAAGACTTGATGATATAGAAAGTCTTATGGAGCCAAGCTTTGGTATAAATGTAACTAGAGAATTTAATTTATCAAAAGAAGAAATTAAAAATGAAAAAGCAGTTAATATACCATTTATAATAGCATGTATAATATTTATATATTCTATGGTTAGTATGGTATTTTAAAAAATAGTCTGAGCCGAAGGCTCAGACTATTCTTATATATAAATATATTATTTTATAACAAATTTATAACCAGCAAAAGTTCGTTTATATTCTATAGTGGCAATTGAAAATAACCTTGCAAGGTTTTCTTCAACTACAATTTTATAGCCTTTATCTTCAACCATAACATCATTATCTTTTTGTTCATCCAGAACAATATCCCAATTGATGCCACTTCAAGAAGAACCATTACTTTTAATTCTAATAACTTTTGATTTATCATCACTAGCATCAACTAATTTATCAAGATGCTTAAGTGCATTAAAATGAATTTTAATAATCATAAATACAACCTCCTAAACTTAAATTTCAATACATTATATAATAACTTAAAATTATATAAAAGAATTTAAGAGATATAATGAAAATAAAATTTAAAAGAAACTAACGCAAAACAAGTTTATAACCACCAAGTACCTGTCTATAACATATAGTTTTTGTAGAAATGTAATGAGAGAGATTTTTATCAATAATAATTCTATAACCTCTATCACAATAAACTAAATCAGTAGTTTTTTGTTCATCCAGAACAATTTTAAATGTTTGATGTCATGAACAACCTGATTTAATAAGTCTTAAAGATTTTTTTTTATTTTTAGCGGATATAGTCAATCTATCTAAATGTACAATAGCACTTTCATCAATCTTCAATATAAATACCTCCTTTTATTGTATTAAGAAGTAAATCCTAATATATTATATGTAAAAAGCAGAATTTATCTATAAATTTTCAAAAAAAATAGGACTGCAAGCAGTCCTATTTTAGATAATAAAATATTTCAGATTTTTAATATATTTAGGTAGTCTTATAAATTAACCTATTTATTCATAATATTTGCGAAGATACTTTTAGTACCAATAGCTTTTTGTAAGTTTGTTATATGAGTTTTAATTTTACTAATTTGAGTTGTACTAAGTTTTTTATTAGCTACAATTTTAGCTTCCTTTTTATCTAAATGACTTACAAAAGTAGATTTAATTTGAGTTGCAGTTTGACCATCATTTAAAGCTTTTTGAACCCAATTAATATTACTTAAATGTTTAAAAGCAGATGAATGATCTATTCTATTTTGAATTCTTTTTTCAACCTTAGGTAAATTTTCAGATTTAATCTTACCAGACTTAACTAAAGTTTCAGCTTTTGCATTTGCTTGCTGAATTAAATCTTGTTTAGCCTGAGCAACAGTTTTTCCTGCATCAATTTCTTTTCTTGCTCTATGAACTAAACCTTCATTTACAAAAATACCATGTCCTTTAGAAACTTCTTTCTTTAAAGTATCAATTCTTTTAGTTGCTTGATTTTGAGTTATTTTTTTCTCGGATAAAAGTTTATTTATATGAGCAGTTCTGTTTGTTATAACTGTATTTTGAGAATCAGCTAAAGTTTTTCCTGCTTTTAAGTCTTTCATAACTTGTCCATTAGAAATTATTCCTTTGAAAATATTAGCTTTTTCTAAATGTTTTGCATAAGTTTTTTCTCTTTTAGTAGCTTGAATTTGTGTTATTTTCTCTGCTGATACAAGTTTTGACATATTAGCATTAAAATTAGCAGTAAGTTCTGATTTAATTTGAGAAACAGTTTTACCAGCCTCAAGCTCAGATTTAACCCATCTATAATTTACACCTATTTTAGGAGCTTTAACTTCTTTTTTTGAAGTAGTATTTATAGCTGTTGAAGTTTTAGAAGCTACAGCAGTTGTAGATTTGGTAGCTGTTTGATTTTGAACTTGTGCACTTTGTGTTTTTTGAGCAGTAGGTATACTTGTAGTAGCATATGCTCCTGTTCCAACAGCTCCAATCATTGCACCACTCATTAATAAACTTACTAATTTTTTATTCATTATTGGTCACCTCATCATTTGTTTTTTATATAATATTTTATAATTTTCTTTTAATTTATATCTCTTGAAATATAAATTACTATAGTACGAGATATATATAAATTATATTTAATATAACCAACTAACTATGTCAAAATATTGGTTACAAGAACTATAATAATACATAGGAATATAGCTATGATGAACTGTAAATGAAGTATAAATGAAAAAGCTTAAAAAAAATTCATATACAATTCATTTGGAAAATTTTAAAAGGGTATTAATATTGCACTTTTAAAATTTGTATGATATTATTTGATAAGATAGAAAAAAGAGAATAAATTTAAAAGGTAACTACCTATATAAGTAGATATTTTGGCAGAAGCTTTAATAATAAAAAAATAATTTTACAAAAGAGGAGATTTTAATATGTTAGATCAAAAAACAATAGATATAGTTAAAAGTACAGTTCCAGCTTTAAAAGAGCATGGAGTAGAGATTACAAAGGTATTCTATGAAAATTTATTTAAGGATCACCCAGAAGTAGCACCAATGTTTGATATGCATAAACAAAAAACAGGAGAGCAACCAAAAGCTTTAGCAATGGCAATTCTTGCAGCAGCAGAAAATATTGATAAACTTGAAACTATTTTACCAGCAGTTATGGGAATTGGTAAAAAACATGTTAATACAAATGTTAAACCAGAACATTATCCAATAGTTGGAGCAGGAGTTCTTAAAGCTATTCAAATAGTTTTAGGTGATGCAGCAACAGATGAAGTTATAGAAGCTTGGGGAAAAGCTTATGGAGAAATAGCAAATGTATTTATAGCAGTTGAAAAACAAATGTACGAAGCTAAATAAGTATAATATAGATAGGAAGTCTTTAAATAAAGGCTTCCTATTATTTATTTCTTTAGAAAAAAGTAGTATATTTATATGGAACAAAAGATAAATAAGGGAGAGATTTTTTTGGATATAGTAAAAATTGCAAAAATATATAATTTTAGCTTTGCCATCATTTGCATTGCACTTTTTATAGTTTTATATAAAAGTGATAATTTACATCTAACAATAGGAATATTTATAGTTTACATAATACTTCTTGTTATAAGATACATTCTAAGTAAGAAAGCCAAAGCATTTACAAAAGCAAATAAAAAATGATTTAGTGGATTTTTATATGAAAATTATACACATTGGAAATAGATTTATGAAAATAAGTCTATTTTTTTTATTTTTTTGAAGGGATAATTCCTTTTTGATAAAAGATATAGTAGATTTATAAGATTTTGATTATGAAAAAGCATATAATGCAAGAAAAATTGCATTATAGTTAATAAAATAGAAAGAAAAATAGAAGATTTATATTTGGAGAGGTGTATAAAAAGTTAATAATTATTCATTTGATGGAAGGTTGGTAATAAAGTTGTAAATTAAAAGTAAGGTAAATTGGCATTTTATTAAAGGTAGTTACAAAAAAATGTATAAAATTTATGCATTAAGCTAAGGAAAATATACAGTTATATTAATATAGCGTGAACATAATGTGAAAATATTATTAATATAACAATGATTAGATAGTATTTTTAATGAATTAATTCTAAAAAATGTATAAAATCTTTTTTGCACGCAAAAAAGATACTATCTAACCTATATAAATCGAATATTAATCTTTTTGCACAGACTCAGCTAAAGGCGTAAGATTTGAATTGTAGACAAGGCGATGATGTAAGATTGCAAGATCTACAAAATAAAAAAATACAAACTTTGGAGGTTATGAATTATGGATATAAATCTAATTGGAGTTCCATTATATTACGGATGTGATAGACATGGGGTTGAAAATGGACCAAACGTATTAAGAGCAAATGGAATGGTTGAATTATTTGAAAAGCAAGGACACAAAGTATTTGACTTTGGTAACTTATATATAAAAGAAGAAACTGAATTTAATAAATTTGAAGCTGATACTACAATGAAGTATCTTTCACACATAATAGAAACTAATGAAAACTTAGCAGAATCAGTTCATGCTGCACAAGTTGCTGGAGCACTTCCATTAACAATAGGTGGAGATCATGCTTTAGGATTTGGTACAGTTGCTGGATCAGCTAAAACTTATGGTGATGACTATGGAGTTATCTGGATAGATGCTCACGGAGATATAAATACAGAAGAATCAAGTCCAAGTGGTAATACTCATGGGATGCCTCTTGGTGGATCAATGGGATTTGGAGCACAATCAGTTAAGGATATTTACTTTGAAGGCGTAAAAGTTAAGCCAAGTAATGTTTTCTTAATAGCTCAAAGAGACCTTGATGAAGGTGAAGTTGAATTAATTAAAAATGAAAATATAAAAATGTGGGATGGTCCTTCTATCAGAACTAGAGGAATCGAAATTACAGTTAAAGAAGTTTTAGAAGCTATGAAAAAATCAGGAATTAATAATTTCCATTTAAGTTTTGATATAGATGCTGTAGATTCAAGACTAGTGCCTGGAACAGGAACACCAGTTATAGATGGTACAACTATTGAAGAAACTAAATATCTTTTAGAGAAATTAATAGCTACAGGAAAAATCAGAGGATTTGACTTTGTTGAGTTTAACCCAGGTTTAGAAGATGAAATTACAACAGAAAATTGTATAGATATGTTAGATACAATAGCTAAATCATTCGCAAAAGTTAAGTAGGAGAAGCTTTTGAACACCAATAATTAATAGTAAATAAGAAATATAGTAAATTTATAAGTAGGTATATAAATAAAACTTAGGAGGAAATTAATAATGAAAATAGATGTTATAGGTATTCCATTACACTACGGATGTGATAGATTTGGAGTAGAAAAAGGACCAAGAAAATTAAGAGAGAACGGTGTTATAGATATATTAGCTAAGCATGGTAATGAAGTTCATGATTTAGGAGATTTAATAGTTCCTGAAAAACCTGCTTCAAAGAAATTTGCTGCTGGATCAACAATGAAATGGGTTGATGAAATAATCAAAACAAATGAAAACTTAGCACAAGCTGTATATTCAAGTATTAAATCAGGGGCTATACCTTTCACACTTGGTGGAGATCATGCTTTAGGACTTGGAACAACTGCAGGAGCTGCTAAAGCTTTTGGTAAAGATTACGGAATAGTTTGGATTGATGCACATGGTGATATCAATACTGCTGAATCAAGCCCAAGTGGAAATATCCATGGAATGCCTCTTGCAGCTGCAATGGGATTCGGTGCTGATGAGCTTAAAAACATATACTTTGAAGGTAAGAAAATTGAACCTAAAAATGTATATCTAATAGCTCAAAGAGATCTTGATCCAGGTGAAGTTGATTTAATAAAAGAACACAACATTAACCTTTGGACAAGTGAAGATATCAGAACTAAAGGAATAGATGCTATAATGGTTGAAGTTACAGAGAAGATGAATGCTTCAGGAATAAACAACTTCCATATTAGTTTCGATATCGATTCAATGGATTCAAATATTGTTCCAGGAACTGGTACACCAGTTATAGATGGAACAACAGTTCAAGACACAAAAATTATGCTTAGTCAGTTATTTAAAACTGGAAAAATCAAAGTATTTGATTTTGCAGAGTATAATCCAGGTCTTGAATTTGAAACAACAACAGATAACTGCTTAAAAGTTGTTGAGTACATTTCAAAATGTATGGCAGATGCTACAAAATAATTTAAACTTATAATTGAATTTTAAACTTTTAAACTTATAGATTAATGAGAAAGTTGTATTAAAACATTCATAAGTAGTGTTTTAGTACAGCTTTTTTATAGTTAGAAATAAGAGTTTTAATATTGAATAAAGTAATAAAGCATAGCTATAAAAAAATTATAGCTATGCTTTATTTAAATTATTTTATGACTAAATTATTTTATGACTAAATTATTTTAAAACAGGTAAGTTTAAATCTAAAATATTAGCAAATAGATTTATGTTTTTATCTATTGGGA
>NZ_CAMQRY010000043.1 GCF_947036855.1 uncultured Clostridium sp. | reverse complement strand
AAACTACCAAAGAGTTTTCAATTATGAATTTAAATCCATTTTATGAGTTCAATTTATCAAGAATTGAAAAATTAATTAAAGATTTATTTATTCTTGAAGAAAAATTAATTTGGGATAACGTAATTTATTTAAAACTTAGCAAAAAAAAATAGTTTCGTAATAAATCTTAGGAGTTTTTAAAATTCATATATTTTTTGACCCTCATGCCAAACTTTATTAATATTAAGTAGCCAAAAAGCAAACAATCTGTTAACAATGGCTAAAATGCAACGATTAGGGAAAATAAGTTATTGAATTTAAATTCATTTTGTGTATAATAATAATTAGATTAAGTGTTAATAAATACTACATTTAAGCGTTAATCAATACCTTATAGGTGTTGAAAAGTATCATAATTATTTGATGAAGGTGGTGAAGTTTTGGCGGCGGAAATAATTAATGAAATAAAAAAAGCAGAGCAACAAGCAAAAGAAATAGTTGTACAAGCTAATAAAGATAGTAAAGATATGATTTCAAAAGCTACGAATAAGGGTGAAATTATTTATAAAGAAATTTTGTTAGTAGCAAAAAAAGAATCAAATAATATAATAGATGTACAAGTTACCGCAGGTAATGTTGAAGCAGAAAAATTATTTGAAAAAGGGAAAGTAGAATGCGAATCTATAGCTAGTCCATCACAGGCGAGAGTTGATGAAGCAGTTAAATTAGTAATTGAGAGGATTGTGAATATTCATGGCAATAGTTAAAATGAATAAATTCACCTTACTTGCTTTTGAATCTGAAAAAGAGAAGCTTTTAGAAAAATTACAGGGTAACTCTGAAGTAGAATTTATAAATCTTCAAAGCGAAAGCTTACTTGAGGAAAATGAAGTTTTAGCTAGTCTAAGCAAAACTGATATAGATGAAGAAACAGTTTTAATTGAAGAAAATGTTTCTAAAGCTAAATCGGCATTATCATTCTTAAAGGGATATGTTACTGAGGTATCGGGTCTTAAAGCATTAAGAGCTGGTAAAGAAAGTTTAACTTTAGAAGATTTAGAAAGAAGAGTTTTAGCTAGTGATTGGGAATCAGTTTACTTAAAGGTAAAGGAAATGGAAGTTACACTTGCAAAGCTAGAAAATGAAAAAACTAGATTAGAAAGTGAAATTGAAGTTTTAAAACCTTTAGAAAAATTTGATGCAAGACTAGATGATATTAAAACTTTAAAACTTACAAGTACATTTCTTGGAAGTGTTTCTAAGCAAAGTAGGGAAGTGCTAGAAAAAAATATAAAAGAAAATCATCAAAATGTTTATATTGAGAATATATCTGAGACAAATCAAGATGCATATATGTTTCTTGTAGCAACTAAAGAAGATTCTGAAAAATTAGACGAAACTTTAAAAGCAGTTGGATTCTCAGCATATCAGATAAAACATGATGGAGTACCAAAAGATATTCTTTTAGAGCTTAGCCAAAATGTTAAAGAGCTAAACGAAAAAAAATTATCTATAAAAAAAGAAGTTTCAACATTAGTTGATGAAAAAAGTGTTTTAGAGTTTACGTTTGAATATTATCAAAATAAACTTTTAAGAAAACAAGTTAATAAAAACTTTTTAAGTACGGATAATGTTTCAGTTATCAAAGGGTGGGCTCCTATTAGTGAAAATTCTAATATAGAGATTGTAGCTCAAAAAGTTTTAGGTGAATCTTATTATTTAAGTTTTGAGGATGTTAAAGAGAGTGAAATTCCTTCAGTTCCAATAAAACTTGAAAATAAAGGACCAGCAGCAGCATTTGATTCTATAACAGAAATGTATAGTTTACCAATGTATGATGAAATTGACCCAACACCATTTTTAACACCATTCTACATGGTATTCTTTGCAGTAATGGTTGCAGATTTTGGATATGGATTATTCTTACTTGTTGGAAGTCTTTTAGCACTTAAGTTCTTAAACTTGGATAAAGCTAAAAGAGGTTTTGTAAAATTCTTTATGTGGCTTAGTGTAGCAACTACTGTAGCAGGACTAATATTCGGTACTGCATTTGGATTTGATCTTGAAAAGTATTTTGGAATTGGTCTTATAAACCCAGGACAAGATACCAACACACTTCTTTTACTATCAGTAGGACTTGGAGTTGTTCAAATCTTATTTGGTTTATTTACAAAAGCATATATGCTTATGAGAAATAAACAATATTTATTTGCATTCTTTGACGTAGGATCATGGCTTATGCTTTTAACTGGTCTAGTAATGTTATTTACAGATGGATTCTTAAAAACTTTAGGAATTGCACTTGCTATAGCAGGTTCAGTTATAATAGTTCTTACACAAGGAAGAATGGAAAAAACAAAAGGTGCAAAAATAGGACAAGGGTTATATGCTCTTTATGGAATAACAAACTATATCGGGGATCTTGTTTCATACACAAGACTTATGGCATTATGTGTAGCTGGTGGATCAATTGCAGCAGCACTTAACCTCATAATAGGTATGATTCCAAGAGGAATCGCATTTATTGTAATAGCACCTATTATATTTATAGTAGCACATATATTTAACATGGGACTTTCACTGCTTGGTGCATATGTTCATACTGCAAGATTACAGTATGTTGAGTTCTTCTCAAAATTCTATGAGGGTGGAGGAAGACCATTTACACCATTTAAAACAGTTGATAATTTTATAAATTTGAAAAGAAAAAAATAATTGAAAAGAAAATTTAGGAGGATTTAAATTATGACAAATTGGATTTCGTTTTTTGCAGAACATGGTGGGGTTATATTTGGAGCTTTAGGAATTGCGTTAGCAGTAGGACTTTCAGGAATAGGATCAGCTAAAGGTGTTGGAATAGTTGCAGAGGCTGCAGCTGGACTAGTTACAGAAGAACCAGAAAAATTTGGTAAAGCATTAGTTCTTGAACTATTACCAGGTACACAAGGATTATACGGGTTCGTTATAGGTTTCTTAGTATATAACGCAATGAATGGTGGTGTTAATTTATCACAAGGTATGTACTTATTATTTGCATGTTTACCAGTTGGTATTGCAGGACTTTGGTCAGGAATAGCTCAAGGAAAAGCAGCAGCAGCAGGTATTCAAATATTAGCTAAAAAACCAGAGCATACAACAAAAGGTATCATCTTCGCAGCAATGGTTGAAACTTATGCTTTATTAGGATTTGTTATCTCATTCTTATTAGTAAGTGGAGTTTCAAACTTAATAAAATAATTTTATTAAAAACTAAGTTTGGATTGGAGAAGTGAATCGTATGTCAAATTTACAACACATAACTTCTAAAATCAAAAAAGATTCGGAAGTGCAAAGAGATGCTATATTAGCTGAAGCTAATATAAATGCAGAGTTAATAATTAGTAAAAGGGAATCAGCAGCTAAAAAAGATGCTGCTGATTTAATAGAAAAATCAAAAAAAGAAGCTATTACTAAAAAAGCTAGAGTTTTATCAAGTGCAACACTAAAAGTAAGAAATGAAAAATTAGCTGTTAAACAAAATATTATAAGTAGTATTTTTGATAAATCAGAAGCAAAACTTAATGCTATGACAAATGAAGAGTTTAAAGAATTTATAACTAATAAAGTATTAAATTTAAATATATCAGGTATTGAAAATATTATAGTAAATAATAATTCAAAAAAAATACTTGATGAAACATTCATAGCAGAGCTTAACTTAAAATTAAAAGATTTAGGTAAAACAGTAGAAGTTAAACTTTCAGATATAGATGGAAATTTTGAAGGTGGATTTATACTTGAGAATAACGGTATAGAGATAAATTATACTTTTGAATCTTTAGTAAATTCACTAAGAGATGAAATGGAATTTGAAGTTGCTAATACAATGTTTAATTAAGGAGAGAAATATATGAGTGATATGAAGTTTACTCAGGTCTTACCAAGACTTAGAGTTTTAGAAACTAGACTCCTTGATAAATCTAAGATAGATAGAATGATAGATAGTAAATCGGCTATTGATTCATTGAAAATTTTACAGGAAACAGAATATAGTTCACATATAACAGATACTAAAAATCCTGGTATATATGAAGAAGTATTATCAAAAGAACTTATATCAGTTTACACAAACTTATATAAAATCTGTCCTGTAAAAGAAATTATAGATATAATGGCTGTTAAATATGATTATCATAACCTTAAGGTATTAGTTAAAGGGAAAATTCTTAATAAAGATTTTTCCAATATGCTAATACCAGTAGGTATTACTGGTATATCAAAATTAAAATATGCTGTTGAAAATGACTATTATAGAGATTTAGATATTTTAATGAGAGAGTGTTTAGAGAAAACACTACAAGATTTTGAAATAAATAAAGATCCTCAAAGGATTGATATAATACTTGATAAATATCAGTTTAAAACTATTAATAAACTTGTTAAATTAATAAATCATAATGTAATACAAAAGTATGCTAGTGCATTAGCTGATTTAACAAATATAAAAACACTTTTAAGAGTTAAGAAGCAGAAAAAGAATAGAGAGTTTTTAAGTGATACTTTAGTTGAAGGTGGAATGATAGATTTTGAAAGGTTTATCTTACTGTTAAATGATTCAACTGAAAATATAGTTACAAAACTAGCTTATACAAATTATGAATCTATTTTAAAAGAAGGGATTCAAGAATATTCTTCAACAGGGTCTGTAAGTGTAATAGAGAAATTAATAGATAATTATATAATGGTAATTATGAAAGATGCTAAATATATAACATCTGGACCAATGCCAGTAATAGCTTATATTTATGCTAAAGAAAATGAAATTAAGCAGATAAGAACTATAATGGTTGGAAAGCTTAATAAAATTTCTGAAGAAGTAATCAGAGAAAGGCTGCGTGATGCTTATGTATAAAAAAGTTGGAGTTGTTGGAGATAAAGATTCGGTCTTAGCATTCAAAGCTTTAGGCGTAGATATCTTTCCTGTAACAGAAATTGAAGAAGCTAGAAAAACAATTGATAGACTTGCAATGACAGATTACGCAGTAATATTTGTAACAGAACATGTTGCTAAAGATATTGAAGAAACTATTGAAAGATATACTAAAAAATTGCTTCCTGCTGTTATATTAATTCCAAGTAACCAAGGAACTTTAAACATAGGAACAAAGAGAATTTCAAATAATGTAGAAAAAGCAATTGGTATTAATATTTTATAGGAAGGTAGGTTGGATAACTTGAAAATTGGAAGAATCGTAAAAGTTGCAGGACCTCTAGTTGTTGCTGAGGGAATGGAAGACGCTAATATATATGATGTAGTAAAAGTTGGAGAAAAAGGACTTGTAGGTGAAATCATAGAAATGAGAAATGATAAAGCTTCTATACAAGTTTATGAAGAAACTTCAGGAATTGGCCCAGGAGATCCAGTTGTAACAACTGGTGAACCATTATCAGTAGAACTTGGACCTGGACTTATAGAATCAATGTTTGATGGAATACAAAGACCACTTAAAGCTTTTCTTGAAGCGGCAGGATCAAACTATCTAACAAGAGGTGTTCAGGTTAAATCATTAAACAGAGAGAAAAAATGGGATTTTGTTGCTACAGCTAAAGTTGGAGATGAAGTTGCTACAGGTGATATTATCGGTACTGTGCAAGAAACTCCAGTAGTTGAACAAAGAATAATGATTCCTTATGGAATAGAAGGTACAATTAAAGAAATTAAATCTGGAACATTCACAATTGAAGAAGTTATAGCAATAGTTGAAACTTCTAAAGGTGATAAAGAAGTTATGCTTATGCATAAATGGCCAGTAAGAAAAGGTAGACCATATGCTAAAAAGCTAAATCCAGTAGAACCTATGACAACAGGACAAAGAGTTGTAGATACATTCTTCCCAGTTGCAAAAGGTGGAGCTGCAGCAGTACCAGGACCTTTCGGAGCTGGAAAAACAGTTGTTCAACATCAAATTGCTAAATGGGGTGATGCTGAAATAGTTGTTTATGTTGGATGTGGAGAGCGTGGAAATGAGATGACAGACGTTCTAAATGAGTTCCCAGAACTTAAAGATCCTAAAACAGGACAAAGTCTTATGAAGAGAACAGTTCTTATAGCTAATACTTCAAATATGCCAGTTGCAGCTAGAGAAGCTTCTATATATACAGGTATTACTATAGCAGAATATTTTAGAGATATGGGATATTCAGTAGCTATAATGGCTGATTCAACTTCAAGATGGGCTGAGGCGCTTAGAGAGATGTCAGGTAGACTTGAAGAAATGCCAGGGGATGAAGGATATCCAGCATATCTTGGTTCAAGACTTGCTGATTATTATGAAAGAGCTGGAAAAATTGTAGCACTTGGAAAAGATCAAAGACAAGGAGCTATTACAGCAATCGGTGCTGTATCACCTCCAGGTGGAGATATTTCTGAGCCAGTTACTCAATCAACTTTAAGAATAGTTAAAGTTTTCTGGGGACTTGATGCACAACTTGCTTATAAAAGACATTTCCCATCAATCAACTGGTTAACATCATATTCACTATACCTTGATAAAATGGGTAAATGGATGGATGAAAATATAGCTGAAGATTGGTCACAAATAAGAACAGATGCTATGGCACTATTACAAGAAGAAGCTAACCTTCAGGAAATTGTTAGACTTGTTGGTATAGATGCTTTATCAGAAGGAGATAGATTAAAACTTGAAGTTGCTAAGTCTATCAGAGAAGATTATCTTCAACAGAATGCATTCCATGAAGTTGATACTTATACTTCTCTTACTAAGCAATATAAAATGTTAAAGGTTATAACAGCATTCCAAGGGGAAGCTGAAAGAGCTTTAGAAGTTGGAGTTTATCTTGATAAAATTTTAAATCTTGAAATTAGAGATAGAATTGCAAGAAGTAAATATATTACAGAAGCAGAGCTTGATAAAATAGATGAAACTTTAGTTATGCTAAAATCAGCAATAGATGAATTAATCAGTGAGGGAGGGGTTCTTAATGCTTAAAGAGTATAGAACAGTAACAGAAGTTGTAGGACCTTTAATGGCTGTTGAAGGTGTTGAGGGTGTTAAGTATGATGAACTAGTTGAAATTGAACTTCAAACTGGTGAACTAAGAAGAGGTAAAGTTTTAGAGGTTAATGGAGATAAGGCAATGGTCCAAATCTTCGAGGGATCATCTGGAATTAATATAAAAGGAACTAAAGCTAGATTCCTTGGAAAGCCACTTGAACTTTCAGTATCAGAAGATATGCTTGGAAGAATTTTTGATGGAATGGGAAAACCTAAAGATAACGGTCCAAAGATAATTCCAGAAGCAAGACTTGATATTAATGGTGAAGCTATAAATCCAGTTGCGAGAAATTATCCTTCAGAATTTATTCAAACAGGAATTTCTGCAATAGATGGATTAAACACTTTAGTTAGAGGACAAAAGTTACCTATATTCTCAGGTGCTGGACTTCCTCACTCACAGCTTGCGGCTCAAATAGCTAGACAAGCACAAGTTCTAAATTCAGATACTAAATTTGCAGTTGTATTTGCAGCTATTGGTATAACATTCGAAGAAGCAGAATTCTTTGTTGAAGAATTTGAAAGCACAGGAGCTATAGATAACTCAGTGTTATTTATGAACCTTGCATCAGATCCTGCGATTGAAAGAATAGCTACTCCAAGAATGGCACTTACAGCAGCAGAGTTCCTAGCTTATGAAAAAGGAATGCATGTACTTGTAATAATGACTGATATCACAAACTACTGTGAAGCTTTAAGAGAAGTTTCAGCAGCTAGAAAAGAAGTTCCAGGAAGAAGAGGATATCCAGGTTACCTATATACTGACCTTTCTACTTTATATGAAAGAGCTGGTAGACTTGTTGGTAAAGAAGGTTCTATAACTCAGATTCCAATACTTACAATGCCGGAAGATGATAAAACACATCCAATTCCTGATTTAACAGGATATATAACAGAGGGACAAATAATTCTTTCAAGAGAATTATATACTAAAGGTATAATGCCTCCTATTGATGTTTTACCATCACTTTCAAGACTTAAAGATAAAGGTATTGGTAAAGGAAAAACTAGAGAAGATCATGCTGATACAATGAACCAATTATTCTCATCATATGCGCAAGGTAAACAAGCTAAAGAACTTGCTGCTATACTTGGTGAAAGTGCACTATCAGATGCAGATAAAGCTTATGCTAAATTTGCTGAAGCTTTTGAAAAGGAGTATATAGCTCAAGGATTTAATGCTAATAGATCAATTGATGATACATTAGCACTTGGTTGGAAACTTCTTAAAATATTACCTAAGACAGAGCTTAAGAGAATCAGAGATGAATATCTTGAAAAGTATATGCCTGTAGGAGAGGATGAGTAGCGTATGGCACAAAGATTAAATGTCAACCCTACTAGAATGGAGCTTTCAAAGCTTAAGAAAAGACTAGCTACAGCTACTAGAGGGCACAAGTTATTAAAAGATAAACAAGATGAATTAGTAAGACAATTTATAAATCTTGTTAAATTTAACAACCAGTTGAGAAAAGATGTTGAAGCAGAACTTGGTGGATCTTTAAAGGATTTTGTTATGGCTAGAGCTGGAATGAGTTCAGAATTTTTAGAAGAAGCTATATCATATCCTAAAGATCATATTCAGGTGGAAGTTAGTAATAAAAATATTATGAGTGTTAATGTTCCTGTTATGAACTTCAAACGAGAACTTGAAGGTGATGAAGGAAGTATATATCCATATGGATTTGCTAATACATCAGCAGAACTTGATGATGCAATTGGTAAGCTATATAGTATTTTACCAAAGCTTTTAGAACTAGCAGAAGTAGAGAAAACTTGCCAACTTATGGGTGATGAAATAGAAAAAACTAGAAGAAGAGTTAATGCTTTAGAATATATGACAATTCCGCAACTTCAGGAAACTATAAGATTTATAAGAATGAAGCTTGATGAAAATGAAAGATCAGCATTAACTAGACTTATGAAAGTTAAGTCTATGATACAAGAGAGAACTTAAAAGATGCCGTTTGGCATCTTTTTTTATTTTTATTGATACTATTAGTTTTAATTAGAAATTTAATTAAATAATCAAAAAATTAATAATAATATTATCAGCAATTTTGTGTTAATAATACTACAATTATGGTATAATTTAGGAAAAGATAATGAAATAGTAAATTATAGGGGGCGCTATTATGAAAAATGTTATGAAGTTAGTTGGAATCGACCAAATTAAAGCATATTCTGACCCGTATAGACTTAAAATTATAAGCTTTCTTAAGAATACAAAAGAAGAAGCAACAGTTAAAGAGATTGCAGATTACTTAGGTGAAGTTCCAGCAAAGGTACATTACCATATAAAGAAACTTGAAAGAGCAGAAATATTAGAGCTAGTTAGAACTAAAGAGATAAAAGGGATAATAGCTAAGTATTATTATTTGACAGCAGATAATTTTGTTATAGAAGCTGATGATATAAATAGACAAACTAAAAAGGTTTATAAATCTCAAATACTTAACATAGTAAATGATTATTATGATAAATCAAGAGAAAAATCTATAGAAACTTTAATGAACAAAGTAGATGCTAACCAAGATAATAATGCTATTTCTGTGATATTTAGAGATATGAATATTGATGATTCTTTATGTCAAGAATTTGATCTTGAAATGAGAAATTTAGTTAAAAAGTATGAATTGCTTTCTGAAGCTAGTAAAAATAAAAATAAATGCCATATCTTCTCAGTTTGTTTAAATCAAGGTGAGTAAAAAAAGAGATGAACTTGTAAATATACAAGTTCATCTCTTTTTTAAGCCTTTAAAGCTTAATGAGTGTATAATATTCATTTTTTGTGCATAAATATGAAATATATACTTGCAAAAATATATTGATAGTAATATAATTAATATAAATTACAAATTATGGAAAAGAGGTTGAGGTATGAGTAAGATAAATAAAGTGATTTTAGCATATTCAGGGGGACTTGATACATCTATAATAATTCCATGGCTTAAAGAAACTTATGGTTGTGAAGTAATAGCTGTTGCCGGAGATGTAGGGCAAGGAAAAGAGCTTGAACCACTAAATGAAAAGGCATTAAAAACAGGGGCTAGCAAACTATATATTGAAGATTTGAAAAAAGAATTAGTTGAGGAATTAATTTTCCCTTGTCTTAAAGCAAATGCAGTTTATGAGAATAAATATTTACTTGGAACAGCATTTGCAAGACCTTTAATAGGTAAAAGACTTGTTGAGATAGCAAAAAGAGAAAATGCTGATGCTATTGTTCATGGGTGTACAGGAAAGGGAAATGATCAAGTTAGATTTGAAATGGCGATTAAATCTTTTGCACCTGATATGAAAATTATAGCACCTTGGAGAATTTGGGATATTAAATCAAGAGATGAAGAAATTGATTATGCGATTTCTAAAAATATAGATATTCCTATGACTAAGGAAACAAGTTATAGTAAGGATAAAAATTTATGGCATTTAAGCCATGAGGGACTTGATTTAGAGAATCCTATGAATTATCCAAAATATGATGAGATTTTAGAACTTGGGGTAAGTCCTAAAAATGCACCAGATAAAGAAACAGAAATTAAAATTTATTTTGAAAAAGGAATACCAACTAAGATTAATGAGATTGAATATGATGGTGTAGAACTTGTTAAAGAACTTAATAAAATTGGTGGTGCTAATGGAATTGGTATTGTTGATATGGTTGAAAATAGACTTGTTGGTATGAAGTCAAGAGGAGTTTATGAAACACCTGGTGGAACTATACTTTATTATGCACATAGAGAGCTTGAAAGCATAACACTTGATAGAGATACTATGCATTATAAGGACTCTATCGGTAGTAAAGTTGGAGAGATGGTTTACTTTGGTAAATGGTATACTCCGCTTAGAGAAGCTCTTATGGCTTTTGTTGATACAACACAAGAGTTTGTTACTGGTGAAGTAATATTAAAGTTATATAAAGGTAATATTATAACAGCTGGTATTAACTCAGAGTATTCTTTATATGATGAAGAAATTGCAACCTTTGATGAAGATGAAGTTTATAATCAGAAAGATTCAGAAGGGTTTATAAATTTATTTGGTCTTCCATCACAAGTTGTTGCTAAAAAGAGAGAGAATTATTTTAAATAGTAAGTAGCTTGTCTTTAATTAGACAAGCTTTATTTTCAAATATTATGGAGGGGGATTATAAATGAAACTTTGGGCAGGTAGATTTCAAAAGGAAGCTAGTGAGGAATTAAATGATTTTAACTCATCTATACATATTGATTCAAGAATGTATAAAGAGGATATTGAGGGGAGTCTTGCACATGTAAAAATGTTAGGTATATGTAATATTATACCGCTAGAAGATTCTAAAATAATAATAGACGGTTTAAATAAAATTTATAAAAAGATAGAACTTGGTGAAGTAGAATTATCTAAGAATCAAGAAGATATTCATATGAATATTGAAACTCTTTTAATTAATGAAGTTGGTGAAGTTGGAAAAAGACTCCATACTGCTAGAAGTAGAAATGATCAAGTAGCACTTGATACAAGAATGTTTTTGAAAAAGCAAATTATAGAACTTAAGGAGCATATATTAGAATTTCAAAATGTTATTTTAGAAAAGGCAAATAAAAATATTGATACTATTATGCCAGGATATACTCATCTTCAAAGAGCGCAACCAGTTACTTTTGCACATCATATACTTGCATACTCTGAAATGTTTAAAAGAGATTTTGAAAGACTTGAAGATTGTTATAAAAGAACAGATTCACTTCCACTCGGAAGTGGTGCTCTTGCAACAACAACTTATCCTATAGATAGAAAATTTGTTCAAGAGGAATTAGGATTTAGTAGAATTTGTGTTAATAGTATTGATGCTGTTTCTGATAGAGATTTTGTTTTAGAACTTGCAAGTGTTCTTAGTATATCTATGATGCATTTATCAAGATTTAGTGAGGAAATTATACTTTGGTGTAGTAGTGAATTTTCATTTATTGAACTTGATGATGCTTATTCAACTGGATCTTCTATTATGCCACAGAAGAAAAATCCAGATGTTGCAGAACTTGTTAGAGGTAAATGTGGTAGAACTTATGGTAATTTAATATCTCTTTTAAGTATGATGAAATCACTTCCACTTGCTTATAACAAAGATATGCAAGAAGATAAAGAACTTATTTTTGATTCAATTGATACATATAAATTATGTATATCTATATTTTCAAAAATGATAAAAACTATAAAAGTAAAAACTGAAAGAATGAAAAATGCTTGTGCTGATGGATTCCTAAATGCGACTGATCTTGCTGATTATCTTGTGAAAAAAGGAATTCCATTTAGAGATTCACATAGAATACTTGGTGAGATGGTATTTTATGCTATAAGTAAAAATAAGAAATTAGAAGAGTTGACTTTAGCTGAAATGAAGCAATTTTCAGATATATTTGATGAAAGTTCATATGATGCAATAAATATAGAAAACTGCGTTGAAAATAGAGATGTAATTGGTGGACCAAGTAAAAAACAAGTGCTAATAAGAATTAATGAGTTAAATGATTATATAAATGAAAAAATAAACTTATTAAAATCTATGGAGGATTAGTTTATGAAAATTAAAGTTGGGATAATTGGGGCAACTGGCTTTGTTGGAAGTGAGCTTATAAGATTACTTTTAAATCATAATAATGTAGAAATAAGTGCGATTAGTTCTAAGAGTTTTTTAGATGAAGAAATTGCTAATATTTATAAAAATTTTATAAATATATCAGATTTAATATTAGAAGATGAGGATAGTGTTATAGAAAAATCTGATGTTATCTTTACAGCAGTACCTCATGGACTTAGTGAAATAATAGCTAGTAAAATACTTTCTAAAAATAAAATTTTAATTGATTTAGGTGCAGATTTTAGATTATCAGATGAAGATGATTATTTAAAGTTTTATAATAAGAAATACTTAAATAAAGATATTCATAAAGAAGCTATTTACTGTATACCAGAACTGCATAGGAGAAAAATAAATAAACAAAGTATAATAGGAAATCCAGGCTGCTACCCAACAAGTATATCACTTGGACTTGCACCGGCATTATATAATGATATTGTAAAAAAAGATTCTATAATAATAGATGCTAAATCTGGTGTTACTGGTGCTGGAAGAGGTGCAAATGATGGAACGCATTATATAAGTTGCAATGAGAACTTTAAGCCATATGGAGTTGGTGGAGTTCATAGACATATTCCTGAAATTGAAGAAGTGATTAATAGTATTAGCAAAGTAAAACATAAAATTAGCTTTACACCACATCTCATTCCTATAAATAGAGGGATTTTATCTACTATTTATTTTGATTTAGATAAAGATATTACTGTTTCTGATTTGCATAAACTATATGTAGATTTTTATAAAGAAGAAAAGTTTGTTGTAGTTGTAGATTTAGATACTACTGCTGAAATTAAAAATATAAAAAGCTCAAATTATTGTCATATATCTATTCATAAAGATGAAAGATGTAATAGAGCAATTATAATTTCAACAATAGATAATATGATTAAAGGAGCAGCAGGACAAGCTATTCAAAATATGAATATAAGAATGGGGTTTAATGAATCAGAAGGACTGAACTTAATTCCAAGTAATTTTTAAATGGGGGTATTTAAATGAAGATTTTAAGAGGGGGTGTTACAGCCGCAAAAGGTTTTTTAGCAGCTGGGATACACTGTGGCCTAAAAAAAAGAAAAGAAAAATTAGATTTAGCACTTATATATTCTAACGTTAAGGCAAATGCAGCTGGAGTTTATACTCAAAATATTATAAAAGGAAATCCTATAACAGTTTGCAAAGAACACTTAGTGAATGGAATAGCACAGGCTATTGTAATTAATAGTGGAAATGCTAATACTTTTTCAGGTGCTGATGGACTTGAAAAGGCATATAAAATGGCAGAAGTGACAGCTAAATCTTGCAAGATAGAAAAAGAAAATATATTAGTTGCATCTACAGGTGTTATTGGAGTTCCACTTAATATAGAAGTGATTGAAAATAATATAGATAAGCTTACAAATTTACTTAGTGCAAAGGGAAATAGATATGCTAGGGAAGCTATAATGACTACTGACACAATAAAAAAGGAAATAGCAGTATCATTCCTTATTGGAGATAAAACTGTAACAATAGGTGGTATGGCTAAGGGGTCTGGTATGATAGAGCCTAATATGGCTACAACTCTTGGGTTTTTAACAACTGATATAAATATTGAACAAGAATTACTAAGTGAGGCTTTAAAAATAGCTGTGAATAAGAGTTTTAATAGAGTTAGTGTTGATGGTGATCAAAGTACAAATGATACTATACTTATCTTAGCTAATGGTCTTGCTGAAAATAACAAAATAATTGAAAAAAATGAGTTTTATAATGAGTTTTTAGAAGCTATAACCTATGTTTTGATAGAGCTTGCAAAACTTATAGCAAGAGATGGTGAGGGTGCTACTAAATTAGTTGAATGTAGGGTTATTGGAAGCAAGACTGAAGCTGAGGGAGTAAAACTTGCAAAAAGTGTTATAAAATCTGATTTAGTTAAAACAGCTTTATTTGGTAATGATGCTAATTGGGGAAGGATTTTATGTGCACTTGGTTATAGTGGAGTAACTTTTGATCCAAATAAAGTAAGGATATCATTTGAAAGTTCTAAAGGATTTATACAACTTTTCAAAGATGGAAATCCAGTAAAATTTAGTGAGGAAAAAGCTAAAACTATTTTAGAGGAAACAGAAATAACTATTTTTGTAAGTTTAGAAGAAGGGCAGTCAGAGGCTTATGCATTTGGTTGTGATTTAAGCTATGAATATGTAAGAATAAATGGAGATTATAGAACTTAAAATTACTTTTCATTTTAATAATAAGGGGGCGAAGTTATGAAAATGAGTAATTTAGATAAAGCTAATACTTTAATACAAGCACTTCCATATATACAGAAACTTAATGGTAAAGTAATTGTAGTTAAGTATGGTGGAAATGCTATGAAAAATAAAACTTTAAAAGAAGCTGTTATAAAAGATATTATACTTATGAGCTGTGTTGGGATAAAAGTAGTTTTAGTGCATGGTGGTGGACCTGATATAAATAAAGTATTAAATAAGTTTGGAAAGAAGTCCGAGTTTATAGATGGTTTGAGATATACAGATGAAGAAACTATGGAAGTTGTTCAGATGGTGTTAGTAGGAAAGGTAAATAAAGAGTTAGTAGGACTTATTAATAGTAATGGTGGAAATGCTATTGGGCTTTGTGGTGTAGATGGGAATATGATTGTGGGAAGTAAAAAAAAATCAGCTATAGACCTAGGTTTTGTTGGAGATATAGATAAGATTAATTCAAAAGTATTATTTGATGCCTTAGATAATAATTATATAAGTGTAGTAGCAACAGTTGCTATTGGTGAAAATGGTGAAACTTATAATGTTAATGCTGATACTGCTGCTGCAAAAATTGCATCTGCTATAAAAGCAGAGAAAATCATGTTACTTACAGATGTTCCTGGATTATTACTAGATATAGAAGATAATGATACTGTGATATCTAAAATTAGTGTAAATGATTTAAAATCATTAATTAATGATGGAACTATAAAAGGTGGAATGATTCCTAAGATAGAATGTTGTATAAATTCATTAAATGATGGTGTTTCTAAGGCACATATAATAGATGGAAGAATTCCACATACTATACTTTTAGAATTATTTTCTGAAAGTGGCATAGGTACTATGATAGAAGTTGGAGAGGAGAAGTAATGTATGAGTAATCTTTTAAATAGATATGAAAGAAATATAATTAAATCATATCCAGTTGTTGATATTAATTTTAAATATGGGAATGGTTCATATTTATATGATGAAAATGATGTTAAATATTTAGATTTCACATCTGGAATAGGTGTTAATTCACTAGGGCATTGTAATCCTAAAATAGTTAATGCTATAAAAAACCAAGCTGAAAAGTTTCTACATTTATCTAATATATATATGAATGAAAATGCTATAAATGTTGCTGGAAAATTAGTTGCTTTAAGTGGAATGGAGAATGTATTTTTCTCTAATTCAGGTGCTGAAAGTAATGAAGCAGCTATAAAAATAGCAAGAAAATATAGTTTTGATAAATATGGACTTGGAAGAGGGAGTATCTTAAGTCTTAAAAATTCATTTCATGGCAGAACTATAAGTACTTTAACCGCAACAGGACAAGATAAGTTTCATAAATATTTTTATCCATTTCCAGAAGGATTTAAATATTGTGAGCCAAATATAGAATCATTTAATAGTACTGTTGATGAGAGTATTTGTGCAATTATAGTTGAAGGAATTCAAGGTGAAGGTGGAGTAAATCAATTAGATAAGGGCTTTGTTGACTATCTTTTTGAAATTTGTCTTAAAAAAGATATATTGATTATATTTGATGAAGTTCAAACTGGAGTTGGAAGAACAGGAGCTTTTTTATATGCTCATAAATTCAATAAAACTCCTGATATAGTAACACTTGCTAAAGGACTTGGTGGTGGTGTACCTATAGGGGCTGTTTTATGTGGTAAAAAAACAAAAGATACATTGAAATATGGAGATCATGGTTCAACATTTGGTGGGAATCCACTTGTAACTGCAGTTGCAGATGTTGTTTTAAGTGAATTTTTAAATGAAAATTTTTTGAAAGAAATAAATAAAAAAAGTTATATCTTCTTTAAAGAATTACAAAATATAAAAAGTGATAATGTAGTAGCTATAAAAGGTATGGGGCTTATGATTGGTATTGAGGTAAAAGGTGATTTAAACTCATATGTTTTAAAAGCTAGAGAACGAAATTTATTAATTTTAACTGCTGGGAAAAACACTTTAAGATTATTACCATCTTTAAACATTAAATATGAAGAAATATCTAAAGGAATTCAAATTTTAAAAGAAATTTTATAAGCTAACAGCTCTAATATCTAATTATTTTTATTTATATAATGAAAAATTTATTAAAATGTGTTTTAATATAATTATTGCAATTGAAACGTAGGAATGAAAGGAGCAGATTAGATGGCTGTTAGAAAAATAATACAATTAGGTGATAAACGTCTTGCTAAGGTTTGTGAAAGAGTTAAAGATATATCAGAAGTAAAAGGATTAATAAAAGATTTAAAGGATACTTTAGCTACAGTTGAGGGGCTTGGACTTGCAGCACCACAACTTGGAGTTAACAAAAGAGTATTTTATATAAATTTCCTAGATGGAGAAAATGAGTATATATTAATAAATCCTGAAATAGTAAAAGTATCAAAAAAAACATCTGTTGATTATGAAGGATGTCTAAGTTATGTTATGCATGAAGGACTTGTTGAAAGACCAAATAAGGTAGAAATGCAGGCGATGAATGAACATGGAGAAATCATGTCATATAAAGTTGATGGGCTTCTTGGTAGATGTCTATTACATGAATTTGACCACTTAGAAGGAATCATGTATACAGACAGAGCAACAGAAATGTACGAGCTTGTTGATGAGGAAGAATAATTAATATATTTGATAAGGAGTAGGCTTACCTACTCCTATTTTTATTGGGAGGTGTCTAAATGAAACGTACTTTATTACATGTTGATATGGATGCATTTTTTGCTTCAGTAGAAATTTTAGATAATAAAAATTTAGTAAATAAACCTATTGCAGTTGGAGGGAACTCTGGAAGAGGTGTTGTGACTACTTGTTCTTATAAAGCAAGAGAATTTGGAGTAAGATCAGCTATGCCAATACATACAGCTAAAACTTTATGTCAAAATCTTATAATTGTACCAGTAAGACATGAGAGATATAGTGAAATATCAAAAGAAATTTTCAATATTTTCAGAAATATTTCTGATAAGATTGAAAAAGTAAGTATTGATGAAGCTTATATTGATATAACTCATTTAGAAGGAAATCCAATAAAGATTGCTTTAAACCTAAAAAAAGAAGTTAAAGATAAAATAGGATTAACTTTATCGGTTGGAATATCTTATAATAAATTTTTGGCAAAACTTGCTTCAGACTGGAATAAACCTAATGGAATTATGGAAATAAAAGAAGAAAATTATAAAGCATTACTAAATGATTTAAACATCAATAGAATTCATGGTATTGGAAGTAAATCAGTTGAATTTTTAAATGGGCTTGGAATTCAAAAGGTTGGACAGATGTATGATTTATCACTTGATTTTTTTGAAAATCATTTTGGGAAAACAGGGGAAGATATCTATAAAAGGATTAGAGGAATTGACAATAGAGAAGTAATTTCTACTGCTGAGAGAAAATCTTATGGTAAAGAAGTTACATTTCATGAAGATATCTATAATAAGGGTATACTTCATGAAAAAATACGTAACTTTTCTTTTGAAATATCTAGTTATTTAAATAAATTTAGTTTAACAGGTAAAACGCTAACAATTAAAATTAAAACAAATAATTTTGAAACGCATACTAAAAGTAAAACATTTATTAAAGGTTTAAAAAATGAAAAACACATTTATATGAATAGTATTGATATTTTTAATTCTATAGATATAAATAAGCCACTTAGACTTCTTGGGCTTACAATATCTAATTTAGATGATAATAAAAATGCACAAATAAGTCTTTTTGATTTATAGAAATTCACTCGTTAAATATTGTACAACAGATGTTTTCCAATCAAGATTTTTGATTTTAAATGTACTTTCAAGAAGGTTACAATTTAAACCAGAAAATTCAGCAGATGGTGCTAATTTTTGTTTAACCATTTCTGGAAATACTTCAAGTTTTTTTGGCACATCGATAATATTAAAGATATATTCTGTAAATTCAAGCTTAGAGCAATAATCAAGACCAGAACAATTATAAGTTCCATACTTAGAAGTTTTTGAAATTTCATTTATAACTTTAAATAAATAATGTATAGATGTTGGATTTACTATTTTACTATTACAAAAAATCATAGGAGTCTTAGCATTAGCTATAATTTGTTTTATATAACAACTATCAGTTCCAAATACCCACGAACTTCTAAGTATAAAATATTTTATATTATTTGAACTAAAAATATTTTCAACCTTTTTTTGTGATACTCCAAGATTATTGATTGGTGAACTTAAATCTGTTTCTATATATGGAATTTCTTGTGTATCTCCATATACTTCATAAGATGAAATGTATATAATAGGAATATCAAAGGATTTACAAGCTTTTGATATTATTGTAGCATCAGATATATT
>NZ_CAMQRY010000042.1 GCF_947036855.1 uncultured Clostridium sp. | reverse complement strand
TCAGTAAATACTCTTAAAATTTCTGATGTACTCCAAGCTTGTGCAAAGCAACCTCTTGATTGTATTGGATTTAAGCCATCATATATTTCAGCAATTTGTCCAACACAACCCTCTCTAAGACAAGCTTCAAAGTATTCAAGTTGTTCTCTTACTTTTTGTTTAGCTAAAGCAGAGTAGTTATTAACTTTTAGATAGGCTATAAAATATCCACCAAGAGGGAATGTCCAAACAGTCCCTTGGTGATATGACATATCTCTTTTAAAGTGGCTGCCACCATATTCTGATACAAATTCTGTATCATATGGACTTAAACTTCTAAGACCATATGGTGTGTAAAGTTCATTATAAACTTTATCTACAACAAGTTTTGATTTTTCATTATTAAGTGGAGAAAATGGCATCATTACTGCCCAAATTTGATTAGACCTAACTTGATTATCATAGCTATTTCCTGATACTACATCTTTTAAACAATTCTTTTCAGTATTCCAAAACTGCTCATTAAATGATAGTTTAACATGTCTACTTAATGCTTCGTAAGAAGAGGTGTTAACTTTAAATTTTTCACCAAAGAATGATGTAACTTTTAAAGCATTATACCAAAGTGCATTAATTTCAACTGGCTTACCATGTCTTGGAGTAGGAAGTATAGTATCAAATCTTACATCCATCCATGTTACTTGGTCATATCCAGAACCAGCATGAATAAGAGAGTCAGTATCCATATAAATATCAAAATCAGTTCCTTGCACATACCAATTTATAATATCAATAATAGTATCAAAAGCTTCATTTTTAATAAATTCTAAATCATTACTTTCCATATAGTATTCATAGATAGCGTAGATATAAAGGAGTGATGCATCAACAGTATTATAAAGTGGAGCTTTATCACCTTCAGGGAATAAATTTGGCATAAGTCCTTTGTCTGTATATTTTATGAAAGTTCTAAAAATATCTTTTGCATCATCAAATCTTCTTGTAGAAATACAACTTCCAAGAATAGCAAACATAGTATCACGCCCCCAATCCTCAAACCAAGGATATCCAGCAAGAATTGTTTTAGCATTTGTGGACTCTCTTTTACTTATAAATTGGTCACTTGCACGAACTAGGGCTTTAGCAAGTTCATCAGTTTGATTAGAAGTATCTATTATATTTTTCTGTCTTTCAATTTCATTTTCAATTAAGGTATCGATACCAAAAGGAGTATCATTTTCAAGTGTGAATATAAGCTGTACATCAGAAATTTTATGTTTAGAAACTTTATATTCATAAGATATAAAACTTGTAGCAGAGCCAAAGGCATTTCTTCCATCAATAGAGTCATATTCATAGTAATAGTCATTTTCAAAATTTGTATCAGATATAAGTTTTTCATCATAATTTGAATGGATGTGTAGGTCTATATTATTAAATGAAATAGTATTGTCTATTTCTTTAATATCTATTTTACTTTCATGTGATTTTCCTCTATCACTAAACTGAAGAAGTGGAGTAACTAAAAGTTTAACATCAAAATTAGAATTATTTTCAATTACATATTTTATACCTAAAGTATTTTTTTCAAATTCAAAAACCAAAGTTTTTTTAATTAAGACACCATCAAAGAAATAATGCCATTCTGGTAGGTACTCTTGTTTAAAAGAGTGGAGATGCTTGAATCCATCAATGTTTTTAGTTTTACAAACAAACTCTTGAGCTGATAATTCTATTTTTTTGTTATTAATAATAAGTGTTTCACAAACCTTACTAATAATATTTTTTCTAACATTTGGAGCTTTAATTGCGGCTGTAAAAAGTGAATGATCTCCTCTTGTAAGTGAGTTTATAATAGTTGTGCTTGAATATCCTCCAAGTCCATTAGTTAAAAGATAGCAATACTTGTTTCCAGTAGCAAAATCTTTAAAGTCATTTTTTCCGTATATAAATTTCAATTTTAAGTCCCCCTCATAATTTACAGATATTAAAATTATTTAACTATTAAATAATTTTGATTAATATTTTAAGAAATATAATATAATCTAAAAAAAATAAATTATAATATAAGAAAATGAAATAGTATAAATTTTCCTTAAGTGTAACAATGCGAGAAAAGAGTGTCAATTGAATGTGTGATAGTAATTTTAAATTTGTATAATAGTAAAGGAAAATAAGATTTTAAGAAATATAGTTATGGACAAGCTTTAAAGGAATTTATATGTAAAAAAACAAGCCAAATCAGATAAAAATGTGAAATTGTTAGAAGAAACATATACTTAAAGATATATTTTGTATAGAGGTTTTTACATATACAAAAAGCTATGAAACCGTTGACGAAGATTTACTAGAAAGGTATACTGAAATTACAGCTTAGTTCAATAAAAAACCTAATTTTGAATTAATTGTAAATAAAAATAGAGAGAGGGTAACTTATGAGAAAAAGCGGAATAATTTTACCGATATTCTCACTTCCTTCAAATTATGGAATCGGTACCTTTGGAGAAGAAGCATATAAATTTGTAGATTTTCTAAAAGAGTCAAAGCAAAAGCTTTGGCAGATACTACCTGTAGGGCCAACAAGTTATGGTGATTCACCGTATCAATCTTTTTCAACATTTGCTGGTAATCCTTATTTTATAGATTTGGATATGCTTGTAGAAGATGGGCTTTTAGCAAAGCCTGATATTGAAAAATTTAGTTTTGGTGAAGATAGTACATCAATTGATTATTCGACGATGTATGAAAATAGGTATAAGGTACTTAAAATAGCATACAAAGATAAACCAAATGATTATGAAAATAAAATAAAAGCATTTAAGAAGTTAAACAAAGAATGGATAGAAGATTATGCACTCTTTATGGCTCTTAAAGATTTAAATAAAGGAGTCTCGTGGAATACATGGGATGATGATATAAAGTTTAGAACAGATAAAGCAATGATAAAGTATAAAAAGCTTTTAAAGGAAGAAATAAACTTTTATATATTCCTTCAATATATTTTTTATAATCAGTGGGAGAAACTTAAAAAGTATGCAAATGACAATGATGTGAAAATCATTGGAGATATTCCAATATATGTAGCAGAGGATAGTGCAGATGTTTGGGCAAATACAAGTTTGTTTAAACTTGATGAAAAATTACTTCCTAGTGAAGTAGCAGGTTGTCCACCAGATTCATTTTCAGAAACAGGTCAACTTTGGGGAAATCCAATTTATGACTGGGAGCAAATTGAAAAGGAAGATTACAAATGGTGGGTAGAAAGATTTAAAGCAGCAATGAAAATTTTTGATACTGTTAGAATAGATCATTTTAGAGGTTTTGAAAGTTACTGGTCAATTCCAGCAAGTGATGATACTGCTATAAATGGACAGTGGAAAAAAGGACCAGGGATAAAAGTTTTTGAGGCTATAAAAAAAGAACTTGGTGAGATTAGTGTAATTGCAGAAGATTTAGGATATATAACAGAGGAAGTTAGAGAACTTCTAAAAGAATGTGGATATCCAGGAATGAAAGTTTTACAATTTGCTTTTGATCCAAATGGTGATAGTGAATATCTACCACATAACTATGTTAAAAATACTGTAGTTTATACAGGAACACATGACAACGATACTATAAAAAGTTGGTATGAAAGTTTAAGTATGCAGGAAAAAGATTTTTGCAGTGAGTATTCAAGAATGAAAAATTCAAATAATGGATTTGAGCTTGTAAAACTTGCATTTTCAAGTGTTGCAGATACAGCTATAATCCAACTTCAAGATGTTTTAAATGTTGGTAATGAGGGAAGGATAAATCTTCCATCAACAATAGGACTTAACTGGAAATGGCGAATAACTAAAAATAGTTTGACAAAAGAACTTGCAAGAAAATTGAAAAATATTACAAAAACAAATAGAAGGTGTGAATTGAATATGAGTAAACAAATAAAAACTGATATAAACAATGAAAAGCTAGTGGACGTAATAGAAGAAGAACTTTTAAGAAGCTATGGAAAAACAGCAAAAAATGCTAGTGTCCATGAAATGCATAGTGTTGTATCAAAAGTTGCTATGAGTAAAATCTCAGGAAATTGGAATAAGTCAATTGAAGAGTTTAAAAAGAAAAGACATGCTTATTATTTATCAGCAGAATTTTTAGTTGGTAGAGCAATACAAAATAATCTTATATGTATAGGGATGTTTGATGAAGTTAAAGAGGCGTTAGAAGAGCTTTCATTTGATATAAATGAGTTTGAAGATATTGAAGATATGGCTCTTGGAAATGGTGGACTTGGAAGACTTGCAGCATGTTTCCTTGATAGTGCAGCATCTTGTGATATACCTCTTAATGGATATGGAATTAGATATAAGTATGGATTATTCAAGCAAACGATTGAAAATGGATTCCAAAAAGAATATGCAGATAACTGGACAGCATATGGAGATGATTGGAGCATTAGAAAATTTGAAGATGCTGTAAAAGTTAAGTTTTCAGATTTAGAAGTTTTAGCAGTTCCTTATGATATGCCAATTATAGGGTATGAAACAAATAATATAGGAAATCTTAGGTTATGGCAAAGTGAAGCAATAAATGATTTTAATTTTGAGGCTTTCAATGATAGTAGGTATGATAAATCAGTTAAGGCAAAAACTAAGGCAGAAAATATATCAGCAGTATTATATCCAAATGATAATACTCATAAGGGTAAAGTTTTAAGATATAGACAGCAATATTTCTTTACAAGTGCATCAATACAAGACTTAATTAAGGATTATAAAGCTATAAATGGTACCGATTTCGACAAGTTTGAGCAGTTTAATACAATTCAACTTAATGATACGCACCCAGTTATAGCAATCCCAGAATTTATAAGAGTATTAATGACTGAGAATGAAATGAGCTTTGATAAAGCATTTGAAATTTCAAGAGAAGTATTTAATTATACAAATCATACAGTTATGGTAGAAGCTTTAGAAAAATGGGATGTAAAACTTGTAAGAAGATACACACCAGATGTATATAAAGTAATTCTTAAAATAAATGAAAAATTAAAACTTGAGATTATAAAGCTTGGAATTGAGAGTAAAGACTTAAATAAGTATGAAATTATAGCAGATAAAGATGTTCATATGGCTAGAATGGCAACTTATGTAGGTAAGTATGTAAATGGAGTTGCAGGGATTCATTCAGAGATTTTAAAGAAAGATACGCTGAAAGAATGGTATGAACTTTATAGTGATAAATTCCAAAATAAAACTAATGGAGTAACTCAAAGAAGATGGCTTGCATCATGTAACAGCGAACTTACAGCATTTTTAGCAAAACTATCAGGTGATAATAACTTTATAAAAGATTTAGACAAGCTTAAAAAACTTGAGGGGTTTGTAAATGATGATAAAGTCATAAATGAATATATAGAAATTAAGAAAGAAAAGAAAAGACAACTTATTGCTTATATAGAGAAGCATGAGGGAATTACACTTTCAGAAGATTTTATATTTGATATTCAGATTAAAAGACTTCATGAGTATAAAAGACAATTTATGAATGCATTATCTATACTTGATATCTACTATAAGCTTAAAGATGGAGAGATTAAAGATTTTACTCCAACGGCTTATATATTTGGTGCAAAATCAGCTCCAGGATATGCAAGGGCAAAAGCAATCATAAAATATATTAATGAGATAACAAACCTTATTAATAATGATGAAGATATGAAAGATAAGATGAAAGTTGTATTTGTTCAAAATTATAATGTTTCATATGCAGAAAAATTAGTTCCTGCTGCAAATGTATCAGAACAGATTTCAACAGCTGGAACAGAAGCATCAGGTACTGGAAACATGAAGTTTATGCTAAATGGAGCAGTAACTCTTGGGACATATGATGGAGCAAATATTGAGATTGTAAGAGAAGCAGGAGAAGAGAATAATTATATCTTCGGTGCTAGGGAAGAAGAAATCTTAGAAATTAAAGATACTTACAATCCAAAAGAAATTTATGGTAAAGATAAGAATATTAAAAGGGTATTAGATAGTTTAATAGATGGAAGTTTTGATGATGGAATGAATGATGAAGAAGGCAATATTGAGGGTAGCTTTAAAGAATTATACAATTCATTACTTGTGGGGACAAGTTGGCATAAGCCAGACCATTACTTTATATTAAACGACTTAAATAGATATTTTGAAGCTAGAATGAAACTAAATGCAGATTTTAAAGATGAAATGCAGTTTGCAAGAAAGTGTTTTATAAACACTGTAAATGCAGGGTTCTTTAGTTCAGATAGAACTATAAGAGAATATGCAAAAGAGATTTGGAAGATATAAAAAATTAGTTAGCTAGTCAAAAAATAAAATATAAGAAGAATTTAGGGAGGTATATTAAATGAAAAGATTTTTAGCAACAGCGTTAATAGCAATTTCAGCAGCAAGTTTTGTGGCATGTGGCAGTGATGATAAAGCAGCAGAGGGTGGAGGAAAGGATGAGGGAGTAACTCTTAAAGTTCAAGTTGAAGAAGGGTGGCTTCCTTATTATGAAGAGGCAAAAGAAAGAGTTTTAGCAGATAATCCGGATGCTAAAATAGAATTTGTTACAATAGGTGCGTTTGATCACTTAGATACAATTACAAATACTGATTCAACAAATCCAGATGCAGCAGATGTATTTGCATTACCAATTGATAGGTTCTATGAACTTTCAAATAATAATGTTTTAGGAGCTATAGATGCGAAAGCAATGGCAGAGAATGTTGGTGGATTTAAAGATTTTGATGGTGGAATAGGTGGAAGCCTTAAAGTTGAAGAGGATTATTTAGCATTCCCATATAATATTGAAACATTAATAGGCTATGTAAATGTAGAAAATGCTAAAAAGGCAGGAGTTGATACAACTAAGCCTATCGAGTTTGATGGACTTGGATATGAAACTCTTTTAGCAACAGTTCATGATGCTTGGTTTGGAGTTGGATTTGCAAATAGTGCAGGTCTTGAGTTCTTAGCTAAGACAGAAGATGGTAAATTTGAATCAGATGTAACTAAAGATTTTAAAGATCTTACAGATGATGAAAAAGCTTTATTTGAAACATTATTTAAATACTGGCAAGATCATAATACAAATAAAACAGATTTATGGGATCAAAAAGCATCAGGTGGATATTTAGATACAGCGTTTAACACTGGTGGAAATGGAGCAGTAAGAATAGATGGACCTTGGGCAGCACCAAATCTTGTTGAAAGAGTTGGAAGTGAAGAGAACTTAGAAGTTATTCCACTTACTAATATAACTGTTAATGGAAATCCTCTTAACCACTGGAAAGGTGGATGGGCTCTTGGAGTGAATTCAAGAATTGAAGAAAATGAAGCAGCTATGGAATTATCACAAGAATTTATAGAAGAGATTGTTAATCCAGAGTTTGCTAAAGATTTATTCGAGCATACAGGAAAAATACTTGAAAATGTTGAACCTTCAGCATATGAGGGAATTGATGCACTTAATAAGAAAGTTATAGATGCTACTTATGCATCATATGACAAAGCCATAGCTAGACCATTATTCACAGAGTATGGAAATGTTTGGGGAGCTTGGCAGAATGCATTATTATCATGGTCATCAACAAATCCTACAAATGCTGAAGAAGCTTACAAGCAAGTACAAGCATCATTTGAAGCTATGATGGCAACAATAAACCAATAATTTAAAAGATAAAATTAGAAGAGGGGTTCTACCTCTCTTCTTTTAAAAAATATGGAGGGGTATATGAGAGATAGTATAGATATGAGTAAGAAAATTTATTACTCTATTGTTGGACTTTGTGCAACTATTATTATGGCAAATTCAATAGAAACTTTTCTAAAGGTAAAAGACAATGGAATGTTTGAACTTTGGTTTAGTAATCCAAACTTAGCAACAGAAATAGTGGGTAAAAGTTCAGAAGAGGCATATTCTATATATCTAACTATGTGCCTTTCGATATTTTTTATAAGAGTTATAGCCCCTATAGCGTTAGCTATTAATACTTATTTTGCATTTGTGAAATTAAGAGTTAGTAAGTTATTTGTTCAAATTTGGGTGGTTTTATTAATTGGATTATTTGCTTTTACAACAGTTGGAGAAACTTTTTATTCAATATTTTTTATAATAGGGTCAATAGCTTATTTAGGACTTGTTATAATTATGATTTGTCAGTGGAAAGAGATTAATAGAAAAATGAATGAACAAGTAATTGAAAGTATACAAAAGGTATAATTAAGGGGTGAGCTAATGGGTAATTTAAATAAGTTTTTATATGACAATTTAGATAGAGAGTATGATAGAAAAAATTTATATTTATATGAAATAGCTAGTTTACAAGAAAAAATAAAAAATTCCGATGGCAGTGAAAAAGAAAATTTCAAAAAAGAACTT
Organism: uncultured Clostridium sp.; assembly: GCF_947036855.1. Classification (GTDB taxonomy): domain Bacteria; phylum Bacillota; class Clostridia; order Clostridiales; family Clostridiaceae; genus Sarcina. Next base: position 11,057 of record NZ_CAMQRY010000042.1, on the reverse strand, counting down.
AGCAGTTTAAAAGGAAAGAAAAATGAACATAGTTACAACGTTAAGTTGAAAAAATTTAAAGGTAAAGAAAAAGAATTTAAAAGTAGTTTAAAAGAGAATGCAAGTAAGGGGATAATATCTAATGAGAATTCAGTTAAGCTTGTTATAAAACTTGAAAAAAGGTTAAATGCAGCAAAACTTAAAATGAATTTTTATAAAAATTATATAGACTTAACATATGATGCACAGCTTATATATGAGCAAAGTAGACTAGAAGTAGAACAGATACCAGTAATAATAACATTTGCAAAGGAATCAAAGAAAGAGTTAGATGATGCAATTTTAGCTAAATCTAAAGTTGATGAATCTAAAGAGGTAGAATTTGCAAAAGAATTAGAAACTTATAAAAAAGAGCAAGAAGAGTTAAGAAAAAAGTTGAAAAAAGAACTTAAAGAGAAACATAAAAATAAAATTATCTCTACAAAGGCTAAAGATGAAGGGATTAAAGTCCTTAAAATTAAAAAGAAAGAGAATATTTTAGTAAAATCATTTGGTTCAGAAAGAAAGTTTAATGATGAACTTATAAAAAATAAGAAATATGAGTTAACTAAGATTTTAAAGCAGAAAATTAAAACTGTTGATGTAAATATAGCAGAAACTAGAAGGGTATATCCAGTTGAAACTGAGAAAACACTTCCGTGGATTTCAGTTATAACAGCTTTAATACCAGGACTTGGGCAACTTATAAATGGACAAATTATAAAATCGATAATAATGTTCCTTGGAACAATGTATATATATTTAATGGCTATTCCATATTCACTTGGTTTTGGAAACTATAAGGGAGATGGTATAGCAGGACTTATTACACTTGCAGAGGGTGGTAAAAGACTTGATAGGTCAATCATATTTATGATTGAAGGACTTATAGCAATAGCACTTTTAGTTATAGCATTTACAATTCTTTTAATATCATTTAAGGATGTAATGAAGATTGAAAAAGAAAAATCAAAAGGTATAAGAGAACGTTCTTGGTTTGAAACAAAGGAAACAGTTTTTGAAGATGGATTCCCATATATAGTTTCAATGCCAGCACTTATTATAACTATATTTATAGTTTTTGTACCAATAGCAACAACTATATTACTATCATTTACAGGAATGGATCCAGACAGTCAAGCAAAGTTTGGTTGGGAAGGTCTTAGCAACTATACAATGATTTTAACAGGAAAAGGAATGGCAGGGTCAATATTCTGGAAAATATTCCAGTGGACACTTATTTGGACAGTTGGGGCAACTTCACTTGGTATATTTATAGGATTCGGACTAGCTCTTGTTTTAAATAATGAAAGAATTAAAGGAAAGAAATTCTTTAGATCAATATATTTACTTCCTTGGGCAGTACCAGCATTTATAACAATAGTATTCTTTAGTATATTATCTTCACCAAATGGTGCAATAACTCAAATGATGCAAGGAATATTTGGTGAGAGTTTTACTATAAAGAATGATCCATTTGTATCAAAAGTTATGCTTATTGGTATTCAAGGATGGCTTGGTAGCTCATATGTATTCTTACTTTCAACAGGAGTACTTCAATCTATAAATAAAGATTTATATGAAGCAGCAGATATAGATGGAGCAACAACTTTAAGTAAACTTACTAAAATAACAATTCCACTTGTATTATTCCAAACAGCACCACTTTTAGTTGGGCAGTTTACATTTAACTTTAATAACTTTTCAAATATATACTTATTCAATGGTGGTGGACCATTTAACCCAGCAGAGTATGGGAACCTTGCAGGTGAAACAGATATCTTAATATCTTATATATATAAGCTTACAATAGAAAATCAGCACCAAGCAATGGGAGCTGCAATAACTATCTTTATTTCAATAGGGCTTATGATAGTTGCCTATATGGGATTCAGTAGAACTAAAGCATTTAGGAAGGAGTAGCAGATAATGAATATATTTAAAAAGAAGAAAAAAAGTGAATTATATTTATCAGATAAACCACCATTAACTCTTGCAGGAAAAGTAGGAATAGGGTTATCTTATACGCTACTTATATTTTGGGCACTTGTAATTTTATGGCCTTTATCAAAAATAGTTATATCATCATTTAATGGTGAGCAAGGTAAATATCTTATATTAAATGGAGATTTTTCATTTAGTTTAAAGCATTTTGAATATTTATTTAATGAAACATTATATCTAACATGGATGAAAAATACTATTTTTATTAGTTCTGTAACAGCAGTTTTAACAGTTGTAGTTATATCATTTACAGGCTATGCATATTCAAGATATAGATTTAAAGGTAAGAGAATGTCGCTTATGGGAATTATGCTTATACAAACAATTCCTAGTTTTGCAGGGATTACAGCATATTTTACAATGCATTCAATAATAACAGGATATATTCCAGATTTTACAAGACAAATGATGCTTATTTTAATATATGCAGGTGGAGGAATTGCTGGAAATACATTTGTATTAAAAGGATACCTTGATTCAATTTCAACAGAACTTGATGATGCAGCTAGAATTGATGGGTGTTCAAGTATGAAAATTTATAGACTTATTATTATGCCAATAGCAAGACCAATGCTTGCAATCACAGCATTATGGTCATTTATTGGACCATTCATGGATTATTTACTTCCAAAGGTTTTACTTACAAACCCAGCAGATTATACACTTGCAGCTGGATTATTTACATTAACTAATGATATTAGAACAATGAATGAACCAGCCTTTGCAGCAGGAGCTTTAATTACAGCTCTTCCAATAGTTATTTTATTTACAGTATTACAAAAACATTTAGTAGCAGGGCTTTCAAGCGGAGCAACAAAAGGATAGGAGTGAAGAATTATGAAAATAACATTAAATAATATAGGTAAAAAGTATGAGAATAGAGAAGATTTTACTTTAAAGGGTATAAACCTTGAGATTGATGATAAAGATTTTTGTGTAATTCTTGGACCATCTGGTTGTGGTAAGACTACACTTTTAAGAATGATAGCAGGGCTTAACTCAATTACAGAAGGTGATTTAATATTTGATGAGAAGAGAGTTAATAAACTTGCATCAAAAGATAGAGATATAGCTATGGTTTTCCAAAGTTATGCACTTTATCCTCACATGAGTGTTTATGATAATATGGCATTTTCTCTTAGTATGAGAAAAGAGAGAAAAAATATTATAAGTGAGAGAGTTTTAGAGGCAGCAAAACTTTTAAAGATAGAAGATTATTTACATTGTAAGCCATCAGATATATCTGGTGGACAAAGACAAAGGGTTGCACTTGGTAGAGCTATTGTTAGAAAATCAAAAGTTTTCTTAATGGATGAGCCTTTATCAAATCTTGATGCAAAACTTCGTGAGCATATGAGAGTTGAGCTTGTTAGAATACATCAAAATTTAAATACAACTACTGTATATGTAACTCATGATCAGGTTGAGGCTATGACTATGGCAACAAAGATTGTACTTATGAATGATGGTAAGATTCAGCAAGTTGGAAAGCCATATGAGTTTTATGAACAGCCACAAAATATGTTTGTAGCAAAATTTATAGGTTCACCTACAATCAATATGGTTGAAGGAAAAATGATTAGTGGTAAATTTGTATCTATTGATGGGATAAAAATAGTTCCAAATGAAGCAGATGCAAAAGCTTTAAAAAGATATGAAGGAAAGAAAGTTCATCTAGGAATCAGATCTGAAAGATTTATAAGTGAAGAAACAGATGAAAGTTTTGAAGGTAGAATAGAAGTTATAGAGCTTTTAGGTAAAGAAAAAACTTTATTTGTTAAACTTGATATGGGTAAAGAAATGGTTGTAACAGTTCCTGGATATTATGAGTATACTGTTGGAGAAAAACATATGTTTAGTCTTGATAAAGAGGCATTACATTTCTTTGATGATGAAACTAAGGAAAGAATAAATTAATTACTAAGAGAAAATAAAATATATTAAGAATGAAGCTTTATGCATTAAAAGTTATTAAATATGCATAGGGCTTCTTTTTTGTTTGTAAAAAATAAAAGATTTTGAAAGTTAGACAAATAAAAGGTTTGATGGTGAATAAATGTATTGGGATAGTATTTTTATACAGTCGGAAAATAATTAGAAAAATTTGTCGAACGAATTATTATACAAAATAGTTGCATAAATATGTATTGGTGCAATATAATAAATAATATAAGAAATGTAAAAAAATACAAATTGAAATAGATGGGGGTTATTAAAATGAAAAAAGGAATTATTAAAAAGTTAATGGCTATAACAATGGTTACAAGTTTAAGTTTAGGATTTATGGCATGTGGTGCTAATGAGTCTAAGGAATCAGGAAGTGGAGAAGCAGTGGCAGAAAAAACTATTGTTGAGGAAATTAAAGAGAGTGGAAAGTTAGTACTTGGAACTTCAGCAGATTATCCACCTTATGAGTTCCATGCAGATATAGATGGAAAAGATACAATCGTAGGATTTGACATTGAAATTGCAAAGGAAGTTGCAAAAGATTTAGGTGTAGAGCTTGTACTTCAAGATATGAAATTTGATTCTTTAGTTGCAGCACTTCAATCAGGTACAGTTGATATGGTTATATCAGGAATGAACCCAACACCAGAGAGAGCTGAGGCTGTTGATTTTTCAGATATATATTACAAAGCAGAACATGGAATTCTTATAAGAGCAGAAGATAAGGATAAGTTTAAAACAAAAGATGATTTTAATGGGAAGAATGTAGGAGCACAAAAAGGTTCTATACAAGAAGATCTTGCAAATACTCAGGTAGAAGGTTCAGTTGTTAAAGGACTTGGAAAAGTTCCAGATCTAATAATGGAACTTATTTCTGGAAATTCAGATGCTGTTGTTATGGAAATTCCAGTAGCAGATGCAAATGCAGGAGCTAATGATAAATTATTTGTTATACAGGAGCCAGGTTTTGAGCTTGATAAAACAGAGCAAGGAAATTCAGTTGCAATGCCTAAAGATTCACCAGAACTTGTGGAGATAGTTAATAAAACTATTGAAAGACTTGTTAGTGAAGGTAAGATTGAGCAATATATAGTTGAAGCTAATGAGCTTATGGAGAAAACAGTAGCAGAGTAAGTAAAATTAGAATATAGAAAAATACTTTGAATATATATGAATGTACCAAAGTATGATAGATATAAATGCTCTTAAATTATAGAGATTTAAGAGCATTATATTTAAATGAAAATATACATAATAGTTTTAGATATGGGGGGATATTGAAATGGATTTAGATTTTGGATCAATGTTAAAATATAAAGATCTTTTTATTACAGGAACATTTTATACAATTTTTATAGCTTTTATAACTGTTGCAGGGGGAACAGTACTTGGAATGTTTTTAAGTCTTTTAAAACTTTCAAAGTATAAAATTTTGAGGTTTATTTCATCAACATATATAGAAATTTTCAGGGGGACACCTATTCTTGTGCAATTATATTTAATTTATTTTGGTGTTCCACAAATAACTGATATAAGGTTTAGTCCACTTACAGCAGGAATTATAACACTTTGCCTTAATAGTGGAGCATATGTTGCAGAACTTATAAGAGCGGGGATTATGGCAGTTGATAAGGGACAGATGGAAGCAGCTAGAAGTCTTGGTATGCCACTTTGGAGAGCAATGGTGTTTATTGTAATTCCACAGGCTATTAAAAATATTTTACCAGCACTTGCAAATGAGTTCATAGTAATTATTAAAGAATCATCTATAGCTTCAATAATTGGGGTAAATGAGCTTATGTATAATACTGATACTATAAGAGGAAATGCATTTAGACCAATGGAGCCACTTTTAATTACAGCGTGTATTTATTTTACTATGACTTTTACACTTAGTAAGATTATAGGATATTTTGAGAGGAGAATGGGTGATGATAGTAGTAGACAAACTTTATAAAAACTTTGGGAAAAATGAAGTTTTAAAGGGAATAGATAATCATATAAAAAAAGGTGAAGTTGTGGTTGTTATAGGACCATCAGGTTCAGGGAAATCTACATTTTTAAGATGCCTTAATCTCCTTGAAGTACCGAGTAGTGGGCATATAATTTTTGAAGACATAGATATAACTTCTAAAAAATCTAATATAAATAAGCTTAGAGAGAAGATGGGAATGGTATTTCAACAATTTAATTTATTTCCACATATGACAGTTATGGAGAATTTAACAATTTCACCTATAAAGATAAAAAAGTTATCAAAAGCTGATGCAATTAAAATAGGTGAAGAACTTTTAAATAAAGTTGGGCTTATAGAGAAAAAAGATGATTATCCATCATCTTTATCAGGTGGGCAAAAGCAAAGAATAGCAATAGCTAGAGCACTTGCTATGAAGCCAGATGTTATGCTTTTTGATGAGCCCACATCAGCACTTGATCCAGAGATGGTTGGAGAAGTTTTAACTGTTATGAAAAACCTTGCAAACGATGGAATGACTATGATAGTTGTAACACATGAGATGGGATTTGCAAGAGAAGTTGGGGATAGAATTTTATTTATGGATAATGGAATAGTGCTTGAAGAGGGAACTCCAAGTGGTATATTTGATAATCCAAAGGAAGAGAGAACAAAAGAATTTTTATCAAAAATATTATAATTTGAAATAATACTTTAGTTAAATAGATTATATAAAAAAGTTGCTCAAATTGGGCAGCTTTCTTTCTATATAAAAGTACGTATTATATAATGGTAGGAAAATTATTTTATAGCATAGCGAATATGTAAATAATGATGATAAAAAATAACAAATATCTAGATTGAAGAGTAGTATAAAAGTAATATTAAGAAAAAAGTAATGGGTTATATAAAGGGTTCTATTTATATTTTGTAGAATTTAAATAGGATAGGGAAATTTATAAAAAGGTAGGGGGAGTAATTATGAAGAGATATTATGATGTTATTATAGTAGGAACAGGACTTGCAGGGCTTTTTGCTGCCCTAAATTTAAAAAGTGATTTAAGTATTCTTATGATTACAAATAAAAAAGTTAGAGCTTCTAATTCATATATAGCACAAGGTGGAGTATCTGTTTTAAGAGATGAAAATGATTTTGAAAGTTTTGTTGAAGATACATTAAAAGCTGGTGGATATGAAAATGATATTGATTCTGTAGAAGAGATGGTAGAGCTTTCAAGAGATTCTATAAATGATTTAATCAAATATGGAGTTGAGTTTGAAAGTGAAAATGGTGAGCTTAGCTATACAAGAGAGGGTGCTCACAGTAATTATAGAGTTCTACACTATAAGGATATGACAGGGCGTGAGATTATAGATAAAGTTTTGAAAACTGCCCGTAAGAGAAAAAATATAAAGATTTTTGAAAATACTCAAATGGTAGATTTAATAATTGATGATAATAGATGTGATGGAATTGTTTTAAAAATAGATGAAGAGCTTAAAAATGTTTATTCAAATAAAGTAGTAATGGCAACTGGTGGAGTTGGTGGGATGTTTGAGAACACAACTAACTTTACGCATATAAAAGGTGATGGAGTTAATGTTTGCTTAAATAATAATATAAAATGTGAGAAGCTTAGTTATATACAGATACATCCAACATCTCTTTATTTAAATAATAAAGGAAGAAGATTTTTAATTTCTGAAACACTTAGAGGTGAGGGGGCATATCTTTTAAACTCAAAAGGTGAGAGATTTGTTGATGAACTACTTCCAAGGAATGTTGTAAGTGATGCTATATATAGTGAAATGAAGAAGAATGGTGAGAAAAATGTTTATCTAAGTTTTAATCACAAAGGGGTAAAGTTTGTTAAACATAGATTTCCTAATATATATAGAAGGTGTAATAGGGTTGGGTTTGAACTAGGAAGGGAATGGATACCTGTAACTCCAGCACAACATTATTTTATGGGAGGGATAAGCATTGATACTTGTGGTAAGACAACACTTAAGAATTTATATGCAGTAGGAGAAACAAGTTATCTTGGTATTCATGGAGCAAATAGACTTGCAAGTAATTCACTTTTAGAATGTTTGGTATTTAGTAAAAAAGCTGCGATTAATATAAATAATTCAGAATTTAACTATTTTGATTTAATAAAAGATAAAATTCCAAGTGTAAAAGAAAATTTAGATGATAGTATTTTTAAAAATATATTAAAAGAAGAGGATGCTAAATTTTATAAGAAATGGTTTGAATAATGTATTTGGTTTTAAAGTTTAAAAGTATATTTTAAAGTGAAAATAACATTAGAAAAAGTTTAGAGGAATAATATCTGAATTAAATGAGTAAATATATAAAAAAGGCAGTTCAAAATAGAGCTGCCTTTTACTTGAGTTAAGTTTTGTGAAATTCTGATAGTAAGATACTAGGGTTAGAACATATTAATTTTAATTGTAAAACTTTAAAATAATGTGGTCTTTGAATTATTTTGTAGTATCTATATCAGAAAGTGTTTCAGTATAGTCAAATTCAGGGGTGGATATGTTACTAGATACAATTGGATCAGTAGCAAGCCCCTCAATATTAATAAAGGTTTTTTTACCATATGAAATTAACTTTTCATCTTTATTAGGAGAAAAGTTTCTCATCTTTGGTGGGTAAACTGATAGTGGCTTTTCATCTTTTTCATTATTCATAGTGGTAAGACCTCCTTTATATATGTATTTTGCCCTTCTGTTTATTAAATATGTATTAAGAGAATTAAAACTTAATTAAATTTGTTGATAGAGAAAAAATAAAACTATATAATAAAAAATATAGGGAAAATTTAGGTTTTTTTGTGGGGGTCAAATTAAAAGTTGTTTTAAAATAAAAAAATAGTGTTATTAAGTAAAATAGGGGGATGGATTATGGGTTCAAGAAGTGATAGAAATAGAGAAGATAGAGAAATGAAGAGAAATAATAAAGCATCTCTAAGAAGTAAGATAATAATAGGAGTTGTAATATCAATACTTGGTGTGATTGGTATGGCAGGTGGATATGTATATGCACTATTTAGCCAAATGGATAGAGTGGATATTGATAAAGAAAGTCTTGGTGCAAATCAAGAACTTACAGATGAATATGGACATATAAAAAATATAGCACTATTTGGTGTGGATAATGCTGATGGTGGTGGTGGAAGAAGTGATGCTATAATGGTAGCAACTTTAGATACAAAAAACAAAAAGATAAAAGTTACATCATTTATGAGAGATTCATATGTGGAGATTCCTGGGAAAGGTGGAGATAAGCTTAATGCAGCTTATGCGTACGGTCAGGAAGAATTAGCTATGAAAACATTAAATCAAAATTTTGATTTAAATATAGAAGATTTTGTAACTGTTGATTTTTCAAGTTTACCAAAGGTTATTGATGAAATTGGAGGCGTTGAAATTAATATTACGGGTGCTGAACTTGGACCACTGAATCAGTATATTAGAGATTCAAATAAGAAATTAGGGACTAATGTTTCTGGAGTTTCAAGTACTGGGTTAAGAACTTTAAATGGAGTTCAAGCTATGACATATTGCAGAATAAGATCAACTGTTGGAGATGATTTTAAGAGAACAGAAAGACAGCGAGTTGTTATTGATGCGATGCTTGAAAAAATATTAAATATGTCTGTAACAAGATATCCTAGATTATTAAATGCAATTTTACCTATGGTAAAAACAACTTTAAGTACAGGGGATATTCTTGATATGGGGACGGATGTTGTAAGTATAGGGAATAATTTAGAACAAGGTAGATTCCCTATGGATGGTGATTATACTGCTGAAACTATAAGAGGAATGTCTTGTTTAACTTTTGATAAAGAAGTAACACAAAAGAAAGTTCATGAGTGGATTTTTGGTGTAAATGAAAACTAAATAATCTATAAATAAAAAATCAGAACTCGCATTGGAGTTCTGTTTTTTTTATTTCGCTATATTTTTTGTGATAACAGGATAATCAAGCTTATCTATTAAAATTTCTGAATTTGCAGATTTTTTCCACTCATCAAGTTTAGTTGTAAAAGCTTGTTGCTGTTTTTGCTCATATAATTCAGTTTCTAATATTTTATCATTATTAACCTCATCAAATGATTTAATTGATTTTTCTTGATTAACTTCGGCTACAAATATAAAATTATATACACTATATGTACTAGTTTTAGAATTTACAACTGAAGATATATCTCCATCATTTTTCAACTTTTTAATTGCATCCATAAAGGTAGGAACTAAGTTTGCTTCATCATATTTTATATAGCCAAGGTCACCACCTACAGATTTTGTTGCATCAATATTATTAGTAGAAGCTAATTTATTAAAGATGACTAGTTTTTCATTAATATCTGTTATATTTTTAGTTTCTTTAAGATATGTATCCCTAAGTTGTTCAGCTTTTTCTTTAGAGTCTACAACAATTTGATATACATGCGCTCCAGCTTCTTTAGTATATTGTTCTTTATTTTCTTCATAATAAGATTTTAATTCAGCATCAGTAGGTTTTGGAACTGTAGATATAATAGTAGTAATTAGTTTTTTTCCAAGAAGTTGTTCTTTTATATGAGATTTAAAACCTTCTTCATTTTGGTAATTACTATCTTTTAATGCTTTTTTAAAATTTTCAATACCAATATCTTTAGAATTATCAGCATTAGCTATGAATTTATCAATTTCTAAATTATATATATCATCAATTTCTTCAGGACTAGCTGTTATATTTTGTAATAATATTTGTTGATTTATAATATCTTTCTCAATAATTGCATTAATAGCTTGCTCTCTTGATTCAACTATTGTTTTTTTAGCTTCTGGGTTTTCCATAATATCACCATCAACTTGAGAACTTATAACATTATACATTTCCGCTAGTTGCTTATCTATTTGTGATGCAGTGATTTCTTTATCATAAACTTTAGCTATAACTGTATTTTGAATTTCTATAGAAGTTTTTTGTGGTGAATTACAGCCTAAAGTTGATGTTGTGATAGCAGCTAGTACAATACTAGTTAATAGAATTCTTTTTATATTTTTCATTTAAATTTACCGTTACCACAAATCTATAAAAATCTATAAATTAAAGATTTTGTTTCTTTTCTAC
>NZ_CAMQRY010000041.1 GCF_947036855.1 uncultured Clostridium sp. | reverse complement strand
AATAGGTTAGATATTTTAGCATATATAACAAAACTTAGACAATTATGTCTTGATCCAAGTACTGTTATAGATAATTATAAGGGGAATAGCACAAAGATAGATATACTTATAGATATTTTAAGTGAAAAGATAGAAGAGGGGCATAAGCTTCTTGTGTTTTCTCAATTTACTTCTGTACTTAAAAATATTTCCCAAAGATTAGATATTGAAAATATAAGATATAGTTATCTTGATGGAAGCTTAAGTGCTAAAGCAAGAGAATGTGCTGTTACAAAACTTAAAGAAGGTGAGAGTGATGTGTTCCTAATCAGTACAAAAGCTGGTGGAACAGGACTTAATCTAACTGAAGCTGATATTGTTATACATTTTGATCCTTGGTGGAATCCTGCTGTTGAAGACCAAGCAACAGATAGAGCTCATAGAATAGGACAAAAAAATGCAGTTGAAGTAATAAGATTAATTGCTAAAGATACGGTTGAAGAAAAAATAATTGAATTACAAGATAGAAAGAGGGATATGATAAATAATATTTTAAATAACTCGGCTTGTGAAACTTCAAATTCTTTAGATTTTAAAGATGTTCTAAATATATTAAAAAGCAGACAATTTTAATTAATTGCCTGCTTTATATATTTTATATCTTAGTAAATTTGCTTTATTGTATAATCATTTAATGATAATACTTCTTTAATTTCATTTATATGAGATAGTCCATTTGTTTCAACAGTTACTCCAAGAATTACATTTCTTAAATGATCTGATGATTTAAATTGATTATGTTCAAGTTCTACTATATTAGCATTCAAAGTTGAAAGTAGTGAGCTGATTTTTAAAAGTTGACCGGGACGGTGTGGAAGTTCAACTTCAAATGAGAATAATCTTCCTCTAGATACAAGTCCGGTTTTAATAAGTGCAGACATTGTAACCATATCTATATTTCCACCACTAATTATTGAAATTATTTTTTTACCTTCTATATTTTTAAGTTTTCTAAGTGCTGATAGTGAAACTACACCTGCTGGTTCTGCTATAAGTTTATGCTTTTCACTAAGAAAAACAAAATCCTCAACTATTTCTTTATCACTAACTGTAATAATGTCATCAACATATTCTCTTATTATTTCAAACGTTTTCTCTCCTGGAAGTTTAACAGCTATACCATCAGCTATTGTTGTAACTTTATCTAAACAAATTCTTTTGCCTTCTTGTATGCTTTGCTGCATAGAATTTGCCCCTTCAGCTTCAACACCTATAATTTTAATGTTAGAGTTATACTCTTTTAATGCAAGTGCTAGCCCACTGATAAGACCACCACCACCAATAGGACATAAAACAATATCAAAATCTTTAAGTTCTTCAATTAATTCTATAGCGATTGTACCTTGTCCAAGAATTACATCTATATCATTAAATGGATGAATAAATTTCAAGTTATTAAGTTCTTCAAGTTCTTTAGCTTTACTATATGCATCATCATAGACATCTCCATGTAATATTACATTTCCACCAAGTTCTTTTGTTGAATTAACTTTTAAAAGTGGAGTTGTCTTTGGCATTACTATAGTTGATTCTATATTATATAGAGAAGCTGCATATGCAACACCTTGTGCATGATTTCCTGCTGATGAACAAATAACACCTTTTCTTTTATCCTCTTCTGATAATTTTGAAATTTTGTTTAAAGCACCACGGAGTTTATATGCTCCTGTAAGTTGCAGATTTTCACATTTAAGATATACTTCATTTTTAGATATATCAGAAAATCCTTTACTATATATTAATGGTGTTTTTATAATATCATTTTTTATGTTATCTCTAACCTTTTTAATTTTATCTAAATACATAAACATCCCCCTATACACTAACTAATATGATACAAGAAAATTATACCAAATTAATAATCTTAATAATAAACTTTTTAGCAATGTTAATATTGTTTTCTTAAAATTAATATAAATATAAATATATGCATGGGTATTCTTTCAAAAAAACTACAAATAATATATAATAAATTAGCATATATATTTGAATGTTCAAAAGAAATTCAAAATTGTATGGTATTTTCAACTTAAGAAGTAATAGATTAAGATAGAGGTAAATAAATATGATGAGATTACAAACAGGAATTAAAGAAAAAATATTGAATGATAAATTACAAAAATATTTAAATCTTTGTAATTTTGGTATAGAAAAAGAAAATGTAAGAGTTGATAAAAATGGACACCTAGCACTGACTAAACATCCTGTTGTATTTGGTGATAAAAGTAAAAATCCATATATAACAACAGATTTTTCAGAAAGTCAGATAGAAATGGTTACACCACCTTGTGATACTATAGATGAAGTTTATAATTTTATAGGAGCATTAAATGATATAGTTACAACAGAGCTTAAAGATGAGTTTTTATGGTCACAAAGCAACCCTCCAATATTACCTGAGGAGAGTTTGATTCCAGTATCTAAGTATAATGGTGCAAAGGAAGAGGTTTATAGAAATAAACTTGCTGAAAAGTATGGAAAAAAGAAACAACTTATAAGTGGAGTTCATTTTAACTTTTCTTTTAAAACTGATTTTTTAAAATTACTTTATGCTGATTATTCAGATGAATTAAGCTTTAAAGAGTTTAAAAATAAAATTTATCTAAATATATCAAGAAACTTTTTAAAATATAGATGGCTTTTAGTATACTTAACTGGAGCTAGTCCTATATTCCATGAAACATATGTTAGCTCATGTGTTGATGCTGCAAAGAAACTTGATACAGATAGTTTTTATTTTAGTAATACTTACTCACTTAGAAATAGTGATTGTGGGTATAAAAATTTAACTGATTTCTTTGTTTCTTATGATTCAGTTGATGAATATACAAGAGATGTTAAATCTGCTATTGATAAAGGTCATATAAGTACAGAAAAAGAGTATTATAGTCCTATTAGATTAAAAACATCAAAAGGAACGGGGTATATAAATGACCTTCAAGAATCTGGTGTTGAGTACTTAGAAATAAGAATACTTGATTTAGATCCCCTTAGTGAGTTTGGTGTATCAAAAGATACTCTAAAATTACTACATGCCTTCCTACTTTATATGACATTTAAAGAAAATGAAACAATGACAAATTCTAAGTATAATGAATACAATTATAATGATGAAATAGTGACTTCATATGGAAGAAAAAAATCTATTAAGGTTTTTGAATGTAATGAAGAAATTTGTTTGATTGAAAAAGGGCTTAGTATAATAGATAATGTTTCAAAATGTTTAGACTCACTTGGTATACTAACTGATGATTATAAAAGAGTCTTAGAAATATCCAATGACAGATTAAGAAATATTGATAAAACTATCTCTATTAATATAGTAGAGAAAATCAAAGATAGTTCTTATGTAGATTTTCATATGGAAAGATCAAGAGAAGCTCTTAAATATAGTGAAAAAAATAAATTTAGTTTAAGAGGGTTTGAAGATTTAGAGTTATCAAGTCAAATATTACTAAGAGATGCTATAAAAAGAGGTCTTAAAATAGATATACTTGATAGAAGTGAAAACTTCATATCTTTATCTAATGGAAATAAAACAGAATATGTTAAACAAGCAACTAAAACATCTAAAGATACTTATATAACAGCACTTCTTATGGAAAATAAGGAAGTTACAAAAAAAGTTCTTATTGATAATGATATACAAGTTCCAAAGGGTGAAGTATATAATGATATAGATTTTGCTAAACTTGATTTTAAGCTATTTGAAGGAAGAGGAATAGTAATAAAACCTAAGTCAACAAACTTTGGAATTGGAATTACAATATTTAAAAATGAATGTGATAGAGAATCTTTCGATAAAGCTATAGATATTGCTTTTTCAAAAGATAAATCAATTTTAATAGAAGAGTTTATAAGTGGAAAAGAATATAGATTCTTAGTTATAAATGATGAACTTGTAGGAATTCTTCATAGAGTTCCAGCTAATGTTACAGGTGATGGTAAAAATTCAATAACTAAACTTGTTAATGAAAAAAATAAAGACTTTCTTCGTGGAGAAGGCTATGTAAAGCCACTTGAAAAGATAAAACTTGGTGTTAGTGAAGAAATGTTTTTAAATGCACAAGGATTAGATTTTGATTATATACCTAAGAATGAAGAAATTATATATTTAAGAGAAAACTCTAATATCAGCACTGGAGGAGATAGCTTAGACTTTACTGATAAAATACATTATTCATATAAAGACATTGCATTAAAAGTTGCAAAAGCGGCTAAAGCAAGAATTACTGGAATAGATATTATGATTAAGGATATTGAAGAAGAGGCAAGTAGTATAAATCATGCTGTTATAGAAATGAACTTTAACCCTGCTATTCATATACATTGTTATCCTTATAAAGGTAACAATAGACATGCAGGAGAAAAAGTATTAGACTTATTATTTGAAGATTAAAATTTTTAAATACACAGTTTTTACTGTGTATTTAATTTTGCATAAAAATATAAAAATTAAAATGGTACATACCATTTGATATAGAAAGGAAGTGTTTGATAATGAATTTTGTAGCTATAGACTTTGAAACAGCTAGTGAAAAACGAACAAGTGCATGTTCTATTGGAATTACACTCGTTGAATCAAGCAAAATAGTCTGGCAGTTTCAAACATTGATAAGACCTAAAGAAAACATATTTAAACCTATGAATATATGGGTACATGGTATAACAGCGGATGATGTTGAAAACGAAGAATTATTTATAAATATATGGCCTAAAATAAAAAGCTCCATTGAAAATAATTTAGTTGTAGCACATAATGCTAAATTTGATATAGAGGTTTTAACAGAAACTTTAAATGATTATAATTTAAAGCTTAAAAAATGTAATTATATTTGCACTGTAGAATTAAGCAAAAAAATATATGAAGGTTTACCTAATAATAAACTTATAACACTTGCTGAAATGCTTGATATTAAATTTAATCATCATAATGCATTGGACGATTCATTAGTAGCTGCAAAAGTGTTTTTAGATATGTGTAATTATCTAGAAATGGAAAATATAAATTCTCTTTATGAAAAAACTGGAATTTCACCAGGTACGGTAACAAATAATCTTGCTATAGAGCCTATGAATAATATAAATTTTAAA
This sequence comes from uncultured Clostridium sp., assembly GCF_947036855.1. Classification (GTDB taxonomy): domain Bacteria; phylum Bacillota; class Clostridia; order Clostridiales; family Clostridiaceae; genus Sarcina. The sequence goes on along the minus strand of NZ_CAMQRY010000041.1, from coordinate 14,473 downwards.
ATAAATAAAAAGAAGGTATCATTATTAGATAAAGCACCTAAAGATACTAGTGGATTTTTTAAAAATAAAAATATTGTATTTACAGGACCATTAAATAGTATGTCTAGAGCTAAGGCAAGTTCTAAAATTTTAGCTTGTGGTGGAAAAACTTCAAATACAATAAATTCAACTACAGATATTCTTATTACCAACATTTCAATTGAGAATGATTATCTTACAATTAAATTAAGAAAAGTTAAAGAACTTCTCAAATTAAATTCTGCTATAAAAATAATAAATGAAGAAGAGTTTTTAAAAATAATAACTTTATAGCTTTATATAATAATACGTAATACAATAGATAGTAATACTTTGAGTATTACTATCTATTGTTATTTGTGGATAATTTCAATGTGCATAGTAAGTTCTATTGAGGTTTTTTAATAAAACAAAGCGCCGTATAAGTATTTTATATTGTAAAATTCAATGTTTATCAGCTGCACTCCTAATAGTGCATGTAATCTAACTATGCGCTAAATTGTTATTTAGCGCATAGTTAGATTTTAAGTCAACATTCAGTAATAATAGCTATATTACTATATTTAGATACTGCGCATTTATTGAATTTTATATAATGATATGGTATAATAAATTAATGATATTTCAAAGAATGTATAGAGGTATATTATGATAAATAAAAATAAATTCGAGAACTATAAATATGAATTCACTATAGAAAAACTACTAAATAGCTTGTTTTTAGATGAATTACAGGAGAAAAGACTCAAAAAGATACAAATCGATTTTAAGAAGAAAAAGATTTCTAGAAATTACGAATATATAATAAGTGATATTTACAAACTTTTTGAAATCAATAATTTTTCTACAATCGAACTAGCTAAAATATATAATTTAAGCACTAGAAGTATTCAAAATTGGGTAAAAGAACTTAATCTAAAGCACACACCAATAATCAAAGAAAAAACTATAAGTAAAACTGAAAATCAAAAATATAAAAAGCTCAAACTCAACCGACTTCCAGAAGCAGTTGAAGATTTTCTTAATTATCTAGAAAGTATAAAAGGAAAATCACCTAACACTATAGAAGCTTATACCATAGATTTAAGATTATTTTTCAGATTTTTAAAAATCCATTTAGGAATTGTTGAAATTACAAATGATATAGAATTTAAAAATATTATAATTTCTGACATAGATTTAGATATTATAAAAGATATCCAACTTAGGGATCTTTATGCCTTTTTAAAATTTTTAGATAAAGAACGAAATAATAGTTCTCACGCTAAAGCTAGAAAGGTTGCAACTTTAAAATCATTTTTCAACTTTTTAAATTTAAAACTTAAAGTGATTAAAAACAATCCAGCTGCTGAACTAGAAAGTCCTAAAATAGAAAAAAGAAACCCTATCCACCTAGACTTAAATGAAAGTCTAAATCTTTTGAGTAGCATGGATAAAATGGATAGAAATTATTATAGAGATTATTGTATTTTAACTATATTTTTAAACTGTGGCTTAAGATTATCAGAGCTTTGTGGTATTCAAATAGATAATATACGCAAAGATACTTTGACGGTAATTGGTAAAGGGAACAAAGAAAGGACTGTTTATTTAAACAAAGCCTGTGTAAGTGCTATAAATAATTATATGAATATGAGAGAAGTTAAAAAAATAGCAATTGGTGATAGGAATACCCTATTTATATCTATGCAAAATAGAGCTTTAAGTAAAAGAAGTGTTGAGAATTTGGTGAAAAAACATATTGGTAATTCTAGCATAACCACAAAAAAAGTTAGCCCTCATAAACTTAGACATACAGCTGCTACCCTGATGTATAAACACGGAAACGTTGATATAAGGGCATTACAATCTATACTTGGTCATGAAAGTATATCAACAACTCAAATTTATACTCATGTAGATAACGAGCAACTTAGAGATGCTGCAAATTCTAATCCACTCTCAAATATAAAAAATGAGCCTGATAAATAAATTATCAGGCTCATTTCTATACATATTTAATTTTTATTTTACCATTCATCTTCTTCTTCAGCTTCATCTTCATCTTTTTTAGGTTTTAAAATTCTAACACCAGGGAAGACTTCATCTGTAGAACCATCTAAATCCATAGTGTCTACCCCTTCTAAATCTTCAAGGTATACTATATTTTCGAAAGCATCTACATACTCACTTTCATCTTCACCTAAAAGGTCTTTTAAAGCTTTTTCATATTCTTTATATTTAGAACCATCTACATCTAAATCTTCAACGTCACTAATTGTTTCTTCCTTCAGGAAATCACTTTCAGTTTCATTAGTTGCTATAGCTTCTATCTGTATAGCTCTAGTAGATAAGTCATTTCCATCTATATAATCTTTTATATCTTCAACTTTTGAATCTTTACTCATATATTAAACCACCTTTTATTCCTAATTTCTTATTCTAAACAGATTATCATTATATCAAATAATAATAATTATATCAAAACTATTTAATTTTTAATTCTTTGATTTTTAATTCTAACTCTTTTTTGTCAAGTTCAAATCCTCTATTTAAAAGCTCTATACGCTCTTTTAAAGTTTCTTTATACTCTGCCTTAAGTTTATTCTCTACAGTTACAATTTCAACTTTAGCTTCTCTTCTTACAGCTTCTAATAAAGCTTGGTATGATTTAACTTCAGAATCTTTACTTTTTGATATTTTACTCATTTCTTGTAACTTACCTTCTAATTCAACTGATTTTTTCTCTGAATTTTGCATCATCAAATCATTTTCATCAATCGCTCTTTTATAAGTATTACACTTAGCTAATAACTCTATATTTTCTGCTTTGTAATCAGATTTTTTTTCACTTTCTAACTTTAAATCTTTAATTTCAATTTCCAATCTACTAGATAAATCGAAATTTCTGTTTGCGAGCTGCGATAGAGTATTTTTAGCTTCACTAAGTTCTGTATTTTTAGTTTCTAAATTTGAATTATTATCAATTAATTCTTTATTTTTCTTTTTAAGAATTATAATTTCTTCTTTTAGTTCATCATTTTTACTTTTTATAACAGTTATAGCCTCATCTTTAGAATCTAGTTTTTTTATGAAACACTCCTTAGCTCTTTCCTCTGCATCACTGCTAAGTTGTAATGATGTAGTAAATAATCTGCTTATCTTATTTAAATAATCTTGAAAACTTTCAATTTCAAGCTGTCTCCCAACTAAAATACCTTTAGCTTCTTCTGTTTCATAAATGTTAATAAGAGCTTCAAGGCATTGTGCTTGATTTCCAAATTCGTTTGATGCAATCTCTTTAAATTTAGAAAAAGTACTTTCATCCACTCTAAAAGATTTAACTTTAAGTTCTTTACTTTCCACTTTACTCATACGCCCTCCAATTTGTGTAATACTTCTAATATACTTAAAAATGTATTACGTAATTATATATACTATTATACTCTAAATAATAGTATATATACAATAATATTATAATAAAAAATCATTGAAATTAACTTAATATAGTAAATTTGTTATTCCAAAACCGAACATAGGTTTGATATAAACCTATTACTGTGTTATAATGTTCACAATATTAATAAGAGGTGGCGTGTATGACAGAACCAATGACTCAAAAACAAACAGAGATTTATAATTTTTTAAAATCATTTGTAGAAGAAAAAAGTTTCCCACCATCTGTTAGAGAAATTTGTGTCGCTGTTGGGTTAAAATCAACATCAACAGTTCATGGACATTTAAAAACTCTAGAGAGAAAGGGTTATATAAATAGAGAAAGTACAAAAACAAGAGCACTTGAAATAATTGAATTTTCAGATCGAAAAAAAGAAATGATTAATATACCTATTGTTGGAAAGGTAACAGCTGGTGAACCAATTCTTGCTATTGAAAATATAGAAGATACATTTACAATACCGCTCAATTATGTAAAACATACAGAGGATTTATTTATTCTTAGAATTTCAGGTAGTAGCATGATTGAAGCCGGAATTTTAGATGGTGATTTGGCTATTATAGAAAAAACTAATGTTGCTGAAAATGGAGATATTGTTGTTGCACTTATCGATAATGAAGCTACTATTAAAAGATTTTTCAAAGAAAAAAATTATTACAGATTACAGCCTGAAAATTCTACAATGGATCCTATAATAGTAACTGAATGTACTATTCTTGGAAAACTTGCTGGATTATACAGAGAATATTAAAAAAACTCTAACATATCTCATTTGAGTATGTTAGAGTTTTAATTTTATCTAATATCTTTTCCAAATGGCATTAAAGAAAGTCTGGCAAGTTTAAATGCTTGTAATCCAAAAGGTATACCTATTATAGTTACACACATTCCTATACCAACAATTAAATTACCTAGTGCAAGAGTAAATCCTCCAAAAAACAGCCATAAAACATTCAAAAGAAAGCTTGTTGAACTATCATTTGTTGTAACAATTTCCTTCCCAAATGGACAAAATTGAAGACTTGCAAGTTTAAAACATTGAATCCCTATTGGTAGACCTATTATTGTAATAGACCAAAGTACTCCCCAAAATATCCACAGCAATCCTTGAATAAGACCTCCAAATAAAAACCATATAACATTACCTAAAAAATTCAAATTTAATCCCCCTTTTTAAATAGCATATATTATAATATGCTATTAAGCGCTACAAGAACACCAGTTTTTGCATGATCAAATGTTAAACCACCTTGAAGATATGCAATATAAGGAGCTCTAAGTGGAGCATCTGCTGAAAGTTCTATTGAAGAACCTTGTATAAATCCACCTGCAGCCATTATTACTTCATCATCATATCCTGGCATAGCCCATGGTTCACACTCAACAAATGAATCTACTGGAGAGGCTTTTTGTATCCCCTTACAGAAATCTATAAGCTTTTGTCTATCATTAAATTTAATAGCTTGAATTATATCACTTCTTCTATCTGTATACTTTGGAAGAACTTCAAATCCAGCAAGTTCCATTATTCTAGCGCAGAAAATTGCACCTTTAACAGCTTCCATTGATATATGAGGAGCCATAAATAATCCTTGATATATTTCTCTCATAAGGTTAAATGTAGCACCACACTCTCCACCAACACCTGGAACTGTAAGTCTATAAGAAGCTTGGTCTACATATTCAGCTTTACCAACTATATATCCACCTGATTGAGCCATTCCTCCACCAATATTCTTAATAAGTGAACCAGCCATTAAATCTGCTCCAACTTCTGTTGGTTCTTTTGTATCTAAGAACTCACCATAACAGTTATCAACAAATACTAGTACATCTGGTCTTATTGATTTAAATTCTTTAATAGCAGCACCAAGTTCTTCAACTAGGAATGCATTTCTCCAACCATACCCTGTTGATCTTTGCATATGTACTATTTTAATCGTTTTATCTTCTCTTAAAACTTTTTTAACAGATTCTATATCTATTTTATTATTTACAAGATCTACTTGCTTGTATGCAACACCATACTCTTTAAGTGAACCAACTTTTTCAGTTTTGTTGATACCTATTAAAGTATGTAATGTATCATATGGTGTACCTGTAGATAATAAAATAGTATCTCCTGGTCTTAAGTTTCCAAATAAAGCTGTTCCGATAGCATGTGTACCACTAACAAAATGTGGTCTTACAAGTGCTTTCTCACATTTAAATATATCAGCATATACTTCATCTAAAGTATCTCTTCCTATATCCCCATAACCATACCCTGTTGAGTTAGTAAAATGAGAGTCTGATACTCTATGTTTTTTGAATGAAGCAAGTACCTTTAATTGATTAAATTCTCTTATATCATCATAAAGTTTAAAACTTTCTTCTACATCTTTGATTGCTTTGTTGTATAAATCAACTGTTTGCTCTTTTAATCCATAAGTTGATTGTAATAATTCCATAGTTTCTTTAAGCAAAAGAAACACCTCCTACGTTTTAATTTAAATTCCATATTTATATTAGCATAGCCTAAAAAAATAGGCAAACTTATGTAAAGCTTGCCTATTTTACCTCATATAAAGTTTTAAAATAAATAATACATCTACTTTGAAATCTCAGTAATTATTTTATCTATGATTTCCTCTTCATTATTAAATAAATCTTTATCTATAAAAATAGCTCTCGGATCTTTCTTAAACCAAGTAAGTTGTCTTTTAGCATAATTTCTACTTCCTTGTTTAACCATATCAATAGCTATATCTAAATCAATATCTCCATTTAGATATGAAAGTATTTCTTTATATCCTATACCCTTCATTGATTGATTATCAGGAGTTAGACCTCTAGCTTTAAGCATTTCTACCTCTTCTATAAGACCTGCTTCCATCATTATATCTACTCTTCTATTTATTCTTTCATATAGTTTACTTCTATCCATGTTTAAAACATAATAGAAAACATCATAATCACATTTATAGATATTATTTTCTTCTTTAAATGAACTAAATGGTCTTCCACTTTGCTTGTAAACTTCTAGTGCTCTTATAACTCTCTTAACATTATTCTTATGTATAGAATTATAGCTCTCTAAATCTATTTCTTTTAATAGACTATGAACATAGTCATTTCCTTTTTCAACTGCTAAAGCTTCAAGCTCTTCTCTATAAGAAGTATCTTTCTCACCTTCTGCAAAATTCATAGTACATATTACTGAGTTTATATATAACCCTGTACCACCTGCAAGAATAGGAAGTTTACCTCTACTTCTGATATCTTCTATAGCATTTTTAGCTAAAACTTGAAACTCTGAAACACTAAACTCATTTTCTACTTCTATTATATCTATAATATGATGAACAACTCCATCCATCTCTTCTACAGATATTTTAGCTGAACCTATATCCATCTTCTTATATATTTGCATTGAATCAGTTGAAATTATCTCACCATTTAATTTTTTAGCAAGTTCTATTGAAATAGCAGTTTTTCCAACTGCTGTAGGTCCTGCTATAACTAATAATTTATTATTCATTAGTAAATCTCCTTAAACTATTCTTTTGAACATTTTATCTATATCATAAGAAGTAAATTTTATAATAGTTGGTCTACCATGTGGACAATGGAAGGGATCTTCTAAAAATCTTATATCATATAGAAGCTTTTGCATTTCCTCTTCTGATAATACATCATTAGCTTTAACCGCTGCCTTGCAAGCAAGACTTGCTATCTTATTATATTTTACTTCTACGGTTTTACCACTACCTAAATTTTTAAGATTATCAAGTATCAAAAGGAAGAATCCTTTTGCATCAAGCTTACCAAGGAAGTATGGAACTTCATTAAGTTTTATAGAACTCATACCAAAGCCCTCTACCTTAAATCCAGCATTTTCAAATATATCTTTATCTTCTTCAAAGTATCCATAATCATTAAGTGATAACTCTATAACAATAGGAACCATTAAAGGTTGAATCATTAGGGTATTACTTTCTATAGATTTTAAATACTTTTCAAATAAAAACTTTTCATGTGCTGCATGTTGGTCTATAAGATATAAAGTACCTTCTTTTTGAGCAAGTATATATGTCTTATTATACTGACCTATAATTTCAAGTATAGGGAATTTTGGAGTTTTAATATCCTCATTAGCTTTATTAACTGTGCTCTCAAAACTTACAAACTCTTCTGAACTTTTCTTTACATCATTATATACATAATCAACATTAACTGACTTATCAATACCCGTATCAGTAGTGCTTAAAGAATTTAAATCCTCACTTACAAAACTATTATTTTGTATATCATCCCTATTTATACTTATAGGCATTTCTACAGTAGTTTTCTCTTTGTATAAAGCTTCTGTATTTTTAAGCTTTGCTTCAAGTTCATTTAGTTCTTCAAGTCTTTTTTCAAATGAGCATTGTTCAAGTTCTAACTCCTTAGCTCTTATATCTTCTAAGAACTCAGTACCACCATTAAACTCATTTCTTACATCTATACTTAAAACATCATGTATTCCTTTAAAAACAGTTGAAAATACAGCTTTATCATCTCTGAATTTTATTTCTGATTTAGTAGGATGGACATTAACATCTATATATTCAGGATATATATCTATGAATAAAACAAAGAAAGGATATTTATCACCTGTGTTAAATGATTTATATGCATTCTCTACTGCAACAGATATAGTTCTATTCTTTATATATCTCTTATTAACAAAAACAGTTTGATTATTTCTAGATTTTCTAGCAAGAGTATCTTTCCCTATATAACCATGTATTGTTACTGTATCTGACGCATGCTCAAAATAAAGTATTTCTTCAGATGTAGTTTTACCATATAGACTTCTAATAGAATCTATAAGCTCACCAGTACCATAGGTATGTATAACCTTCTTACCATTATTAAAGAGTTTAAATGATATTTCAGGATGTGCAAGTGATATCCTACTTACTATATCATTTATGATAGCACCCTCTCTAGAATCAGATTTCAAGAATTTTTTTCTAGCAGGAACATTATAGAATAAATCTCTAACTTCAATAATTGTACCTCTATTAACAGAAGCCTCATTATCAACAGTTATATCTCCACCATCTATATTAATTTCCCAACCATTTTCCTCTTCATCATTCTTAGACTTCATATTAACCCTTGAAACTGCAGCTATAGATGGAAGTGCCTCTCCTCTAAAACCAAGAGTTGATATTTTAAATATATCCTCAGCATTTTTTATCTTTGAGGTAGCATGTGGCATAAATGCTTTTTTAAGATCATCATTATATATACCATGACCATCATCTATTATTCTTATAAGAGAACTACCACCATTTTCTATTTCAATAGTTATATTTAAACTTCCTGCATCTATAGAATTTTCTATAAGTTCTTTAACAACAGAAGAGGGTCTTTCAACAACCTCTCCTGCTGCAATTTGATTTGATGTATGTTGGTCTAAAATAGTTATTCTACTCAAACTGACCCCTCCTATCTATTTTATTTATATCTTACTTAATTTTCTTTGCATCACCATATAATTTATAAAGAATATTCATAGCATCCATCATATTAATAGATGTTATATCTATAGCTTTAATTTCATCTATTAAATTATCTTTCTCTATCTGCTCAAAACCAAGTTGCATGTTCTCAGGTTCTAAATTCTTTAATTTCTTTGATTTTTTTACTACCACTTCAGGAATTATTACTTCCTCTTCTATCTCTTTAGTATAAGTTATAGCAACCTCTTCTTTTACAACACTAACTTCATCTTTTACAGTAGTTTTTATATCTTCTTTATTCTCTGATTCTAATTTTGTTGAAATATTAACATTAACCTCAACAGAATTATCTTCAAGTCCAAGTAATATATCCTTAGCCCTTGTTATAACACCATGTGGTATTCCAGCAAGTTTTGCTACTTCTATACCATAAGATTGATCTGCACCACCCTCTACAATCTTTCTAAGGAATATTATGTTATCATCTATCTCTTTAACTGAAACAGAATAGTTTTTAACACCTTTTATTATTCCCTCAAGCTTTGTAAGTTCATGGTAGTGAGTTGCAAATAAAGTTTTACAACCTATAGTACTCGATATATGCTCTATTACAGACCAAGCAATGCTAAGTCCATCATATGTTGATGTCCCTCTTCCAACTTCATCAAGTAATACTAAACTTTTTGATGTAGCATTTTTTAATATATTAGAAACTTCCCACATTTCAACCATAAATGTAGATTTCCCACCTGCTAAATCATCTGATGCACCTATTCTTGTAAACACTTTATCACATATAGATATATCAGCCTTTGTAGCTGGTACAAAAGAACCAATCTGAGCCATTATAGTTATAAGTGCTACCTGTCTCATGTAAGTAGACTTACCAGCCATATTAGGTCCTGTTATAAGAAGCATTTGATTATCTTTTGTATCTATATCAGAATTATTAGATATAAACTCACCTTTATCTATAACTTTTTCAACAACAGGGTGTCTTCCATCTACTATATTAATAGTACCTTTATTATTTATAACAGGTTTCACATAATTATTTTCAACTGCTATAAGAGCAAATGTTGATAAAACATCAAGTTCCCCAACCATTTTAGCTGTTTTTTGAAGTCTTATAATTTGTGATTCAACCTTGTCTCTTACACCTATAAATAAATCATACTCAATTTTTGAAAGCTTCTCTTCTGCTCCAAGAATTTGTTCTTCAAGTTCTTTAAGCTCTTGAGTTATAAATCTCTCTGCATTAGCAAGAGTTTGCTTTCTTATATATCTTCCCTCTGGTATAGATGCATAATGTGATTTAGTTATTTCTATATAGTAACCAAATACCCTGTTAAACCCAACCTTTAGAGATTTAATCCCTGTAAATTCTCTTTCTCTAGCTTCAATTGATGCTATCCACTCAGTTCCATTTGTTTTAGCTTCTCTAAGTGATTTAACCTCTTCATTATAAGAACTCTTTATTATGTTACCATCTTTAATTGCAATCGCAGGTTCATCAAGTATAGAGTCTGTAAGTAATGTTTTTATATCATCTAAAATATCTAACTTATCAAAATACTTCTTTAATGACTTAGATTCACATTTAGATAAAAAGTCTTTTATCTCTGGAAGTTTTTCAAGCGATATCTTAAGAGAATTTAAATCCTTACCATTAACATTTTGAGTTGATATTTTACCAACTATACGCTCTATATCATAGATGTTTTTTAAAACCTCTCTTAAATCTTCATTAAAATAAACCTTACTGCTAAGTTCTCCTACAGCTTCAAGTCTATCTTCAATAGCAGACTTAACTATAAGTGGTTCTTCAATCCATCTTCTAAGAGTTCTACCACCCATAGCAGTAGCTGATTTATCCATTACCCATATAAGAGTACCTTTTTTACTTTTCTCTTTTAAACTTTCAACAAGCTCTAAGTTTCTTCTTGAGTTACTATCTATACTCATATAATTAACTACATAATATTTATCAAGTATATTTATATTTGATAAATTCATTTTTTGAGTTTCATATATATAGTTAAGTAATACACTAGAAGATATAAGACTTGCTTCATCTAGTTCTTCCATCTCTAAGTTTTTAAATGTAGCAACTAAATCTGACTTATCACAAGCAAAGTTAATATAATCTTTCTTTGTAACAAGAGCTAGTGTTAAAGATTTTATTTCTTTTAAATATTCTTCATCTATATTAACATCAACTAAAACCTCTTTAGGTGATATCTTTGATAATTCATCAAGCAATATTGAAAGACTTTTCTCAAAAGATGTTACCTTAAATTCTCCTGTTGAAATATCAGAAGAGGCAACAGAAATATCATTTTGTCCTATAAATACTGTCGATATATATGTATTTTTGTATTCAGATGTACTTTCATCAGAATATGTTCCAGGAGTTATAACTTTTACAACATCCCTTTTTACAATTCCTTTAGATGCTGATACATCTTCTATTTGTTCGCATATAGCAACTTTATATCCTTTTGCTATAAGTCTTGATATATATGTTTTTGAAGCATGATATGGTATACCACACATAGCTGCCTTTTCATCAAGTCCACATTCTCTACCTGTTAAAACAAGTTCAAGTTCCTTTGAAATAAGTTTTGCATCATCAAAGAACATTTCATAAAAATCTCCAAGTCTATAAAACAGGATACAATCCTGATATCTATCCTTAACCTCAAAATACTGTCTCATCATAGGAGTTAAAGCCATATAATCTGCCTCCATTCTATTTTTATTTACTAATACTTTATTTTACACTAAATAGAATTTATTTTCTATGCAATTATCAAATTTGATGATTTGAATATATTATAAAAAAAGCTGATTCCAGTTAAATTCTGAAATCAGCTTTTTAATATTAATGTTTAAGTGAAGCTGGTATAAATATACTAGTAATTAACATTGCTGATATTAAAGCATATAAAATTATTAATATACTATTTGCTACTTTAAAGTTTTTAAGCTTTTTACCAACTTGTTTTCTATAAATATTTATTGCCCACATAATAAGTACTGGTCCTATAAGGATATAAGTAATTGAAATCACTCCACTTATAGCACCTGTAGCAGCACCAAGCCCACCACTAAGTAATACAAGACTAATAACAGTTGATGTTGTGTTAACTAACATATGAGTTAAGATATCACCAAATAAAGAATCTGTGTATACATACATAAGTGATAATAATATCCCAAGTGCTCCAGCAAATAATCCCTGTGAAATATTTTGATGGAATATTCCAAATGTTATTGATGAAATTATAACTGCGGCAGGAGTATTTATTTTCTTTCTAATATAATTAAATAAAATCCCTCTAAAAATAAGTTCCTCAGCAATAGGTGCTATAAGAACTGTTGCAAGTATAGATAATGGTGATGTCATATCTTTAAATAAATTACTTACAAGCGCTGGACTTTTATCACCACTAAATAATATAGCTACAATTATTGATGATAAAATACCACTCACCATTAAAACTCCAAGAGTCATTGGTATTAAAACTTTAAATTTATTTAACTTGAATTTCTTAAGTTTAAAAGTCTTTTTTATGTTTTTTCTAGCTATAAATTTAATAATAAGTAATGTTATTACAATTACAAATACATCTCCGACAAATGTTAAAGTTCCAATTTGATTGGCAACTTCAGGTGTTATTGTAACACTTGGTATATTTGCGAATGGTTTAAACATAAAGAACTTATGATAAAAAATAATTGCTGTACTAACTCCACCTAAATATTGAACGAACCAAAAAAATAGCATACAAGCTATAGATGCAAGTATCCCTTTTGAGTATTTAACCAAATTAATGCCACCTCCAAATTATAATCAATCTAGGGACTTGTCCCTAAATATCACTTGATTATAATAATAAACCGTATACATATCAAATAACTTGATTTATGTAATTAATATTTTAATTCCATCTTTTTTACGACTATATATGCTTTAATTAATTTAATATAGCAGTTAACTATTTTACCATTAGTTAAGTTTACTTTTTAATATATATTTTTATGAAAAATAAAAGTCTGGTAGCATATTAAATAAATTGCTACCAGACCACAAATTAAACTAGCTCACCAAATAAAGAAAATGGTTTTGCTACTGTTATTTTTATATTAACAAGCTTTCCTTTAAGCGATATATCGCCTTTAAAAGCAACAAGTTTTCCTGTTCTTGACCTACCACTTAAATTTTCATCATTGCTCTTACTTAAATCTTCTACAAGAACTTCTACAGTTTTACCAACATAAGAATCATTTATCTCTTTAGCATTTTTATTAATAGCTTCTATAACAACATTAAATCTCTTATGCTTTACATCCTCATCAATTTGATTTTCCATATTATCAGCAGGTGTATTATTTCTTCTTGAATATATAAATGTATATGAAGAATCATACTTAACCTCATTAACAAGTTTTACAGTTTCATTAAAATCTTCCTCAGTTTCCCCAGGGAATCCAATAATTAAATCAGTTGATATACCTATCTCTGGAAGTTCTCTTTTTATATTTTTAATAATATCAAGATACTTCTCTCTAGTGTAATGTCTATTCATAGCCTTTAAAACATTATTAGAGCCACTTTGAACTGGTAGATGTATTTGTTCGCATACCTTTGAACAATCCTTTATAGCCTGTATAACATCCATAGAAATATCTTTTGGATGTGAAGTCATAAATCTTATTCTCTCAAGACCATCAGTTTCATTAAGTTTTCTTAAAAGACTAGCAAAACTTACATCACCATCAAGCCCTCGTCCATAAGAATTAACATTTTGCCCAAGCAAAGTTACTTCTTTATAACCAGCACTAACAAGCTCCTTAACTTCATTCTCAATATCTATAACTTTTCTACTTCTTTCTCTCCCTCTAACATAAGGAACAACACAGTAAGTACAGAAATTATTACATCCATACATAATAGTAACAAAAGCTTTTACACTACTTTTTCTAATAATAGGAAGTCCCTCAACAATCCCCTCTTCCTTATCAAAAATTTCTTTTATACTTATATTCTCCTGTAATACCCTATTTAGATATTCAGGAAACTTATGAGCATTATGAGTTCCAAAAATAATATCAACAAAAGGAAACATCTTTAAAATCTTATCAGCACTATCCTTTTGTTGCATCATACAACCACATATAGCAATAACAAGACTTGGATTAGCTTTCTTAAGCCTTTTAAGTTCACCAAGATTACCAACAACCTTATTTTCTGCATTCTCTCTAATACAACAAGTATTAAAAATAATAACATCTGCCTTTTCCTTAGTATCTGTAACACCATACCCTATAGTACTCAGCATACCCGAAATTTTCTCTGAATCTTCCTCATTCATCTGGCAGCCCCATGTTTCTATGAAGAAGAATTTATTAGTAATTTTTACTTCTGTATCTTTAACCATATTTTTCTCTTTAAACTGAATTGCCATTAATCCTCACCCCATAAATAAATTTAAACGAATTCAATTTCTATTATACATAAAAA
>NZ_CAMQRY010000040.1 GCF_947036855.1 uncultured Clostridium sp. | reverse complement strand
GGTAAGTTTAAATCTAAAATATTAGCAAATAGATTTATGTTTTTATCTATTGGGATAATATTATTTTTAATATCAAGAAGTTTAGCAAATCCATGATATGTGTACATATTCACGATAGGGAAATCCTTATCTGTTAAGTCACAAATTATATCAGTTTCTGCAAGGCTTACCATATTATCAGTAGGTGTAACTTCTTTATAAAGTCTTACAGAGAAGTTATATCTTATAACAGTAATATTATCTGATACTTCTATTTTATTTGATTTATTTCTTATATCAAATTTAGAAATTGAAGCAAGAGTATTATTTAAAACAAAGAAAGAAATATTTCTTTTATAATCTACCATATCTTTAAAATCAGCAAGTCTTTCAAGATTTGTGCTTATATCTACTGAAATCTCTTCTTTAGTAAGATTATTAAATCCAGCTTTTATATAATTAAGAGTTGTTTCATCTTCTATATTTTTTGAAATAATATCAAGACAGTTATTATAAATATCTTCAAATGAAGCAAATGTAAGAGCATATTTTATACCATCTAAAATAGCAAAAATCTTAAGTTTGGCAGAAGAATCTCCACCTCTTGTTGTATAGTTAACATCAACAAGTAAAGTTCCATTAAGAGCCTTTGTTGGGTAAGTTAACTTTTCAATTCCTTTAGTAACTTCGATTGTGTAATCATCACTTTTAAATAAATCATTTGTTTCTTGGTCTATTATATATGTAGATTTAAGCCCTTTTTCATCAGCATATCCTTGTCTTATAGCAGTAGTAGGTGCAAGTTTTTTTAAGTTGATGTAAGGTCTATCTAAACATAAGTTGCTTTCAGATATAATTCGCATAGTATCTCCTTTTTATTTGAATATTGAAGCCGAAGTTTCAATACTAATTTATTAATTGATTATGCTACATTATAACATAATTTATTGAAGTGGAAATCTAAAGATTATGATTTAAGCTAATTGCTAAGTAAAGGTAATATCTGTAATTGATTAGAAAATTTTCAATATGAAAATTTATGCTTATTATAATTTTAGTAGCTTGAAAAAAGTAGCAATAGGAAGTATTCTGATTTAAATGTTTTCATTATCAAAGTATCAATATATTTAAGTAGTTTTAAGATAGAAATAAATAAAAAATTAGGAGCGTGTATGGAAAATTTAGATTTAGAAAAAAGTGAAGTAGCACTAAGAATTAAAGGACTTAGAAAAAGTTTTGATGGACAGGAAGTTTTAAGAGGGCTTGACCTTGAAGTCAAAAGAGGTGAAATTATTGGATACATAGGTAGTAATGGTGCTGGTAAATCTACAACAGTAAAAACTATTCTTGGAATGAATGGTGATTATGAGGGAACTATAGAGGTTCTTGGAGAAAATATAGAAAAAAATAATGAGTATAAAAGAAGAATTGGTTATGTACCTGAAGTTGCAGATTTGTATGAAGCACTTACACCAAGAGAATTTTTTAGATTCCTTGGAGCATTATATGGCTTAGATGAAGAAACTTGTGATAGAAAAGGATTATCTATGATGGATGTTTTTGGAGTTAAGGATGTATATGATTCAAGAATTACATCATTTTCAAAAGGAATGAAGCAAAAGACTGTTATAGTATCAAGCCTTTTGCATAATCCAGATATTTTATTCTTTGATGAACCACTTACAGGACTTGATGCTAATTCAGTTATGATTTTTAAAGATGTTATAAAATCATTAGCAAGTAAAGGTAAAACTATATTTTACTCATCACACATAATGGAAGTTGTTGAAAATATAAGTGATAGAATAGTTTTACTTGATAATGGTGAGATAAGAGCTAATGGTAGCTTTAAAGAGCTTAAAGAGATTTCTAAGACTGGTTCACTTGAAGAACTATTCAATAAGCTTACAGGATTTACAGATCATAAAGAACGTTCTGATGATTTCCTTTCTGCATTGGAGGATTAGAAAATGAAAGATTTTATATTTTTAAAATTTCTTGATATGTTTAAATGGATGTTTGCAAAGGATGTAGATTATGTTGCGCTTAGAAAAATAATTCAGCTTAAAATTGTTTTAGATTCTAGGACAAGTTCAAATATAAGTCTTAGTGCATTTGGGAATAATAGAAGTTTAATATCTAGACTTATTGGAAAAAGAAAAAAAGAAACAAATAGAAATAGAACAACTATAGTTCTATATTTTATAATTGGAGTATTTGCTTCAACGATTATAGGAGTTCCATCACAGTATATGAGTGTAACCACACTTGTAGGACTTCTAATAACAGGGTTTATGATATTTATGGGAATGAGAATTATAAGTGTATTTTCAACAGTTCTAATAAATACAGATGATTCTAAAATTTTAGGATTTAGACCTGTTAATAAAAAGACTGTTTCAACTGCCAGAGCAATTTATTGTATTTATTATATAGGGATAATGTCACTTGCTCTTATAATAGTTCCTATTATAGCTATAAGTCTAAAATATTCAGTTATGGCAGGTGGAATATTGCTTCTTGATGCTATTTTTGCTGATATGTTATTTGTAGCATTTGTAGCTTTATTATATTATTTTATTTTAAAATTCTTTGATGGAGAAAAGCTTAAGGATGTTATCACAGCAATTCAAGTGATTTTGGCTATAATAATATTTGCTGCATCACATGCATTTTATGTTATACAACCAATAGAGGAAAGATTAAATGATATGTCATTCCATATTTGGTTTATGATTACGCCAACTTATTGGTTTGTTGCTCCATTTGGGCTTATTTATAATGGATATAGTACAAATTATTTAGTAGCAACACTTATAGGTGTAATTATACCTATAGTAGCAATAGCTATATATATTAGTAGGATTTCAAAATTTGAAGTTTACTTAGGGAAGCTTGATAAAGTAAGTAAGAGTAAGAAAAAAGTTAAATTTAGTCTTATGAGTTCTATTGGTAATTTGGTTTGTACTAATAAAGAAGAAAAAGCTTTCTTTAATTTTTCAAATAATATTATGAAAAATGAAAGAGAGTTTAAGCAAAAAGCTTATCCACAACTTGCTAGAGGGTTACTATCACCAGCATTTTTAATAATAGTATTTGCACAAGGTCATAGTATGGCTTCTTTAAGAAATGGATATTGGTTTTTAGTTTTATATCTTGGAGCAGCATCAGTTGCATCATTTGTATATTTACTTAAATATTCAACAGGATATAAAGGTGCTTGGGTATATCATATAACTCCACTTGAAAATGAGGGAGTTGCATATACTGGAGCTTTAAAAGCATTCTTTGTAAGAATAGTTTTACCACTTCTAATTATATTTGCAATTGTAATGGTTGGATTCTGGGGTATAAATAGGATTCCAGAAGCTATAACACTTATATTTGCAACAGCCTTATCATTCCCAATAAGTTATAAGTTAACAACAGCAGTACTTCCTTTCTCACTACCATTTGTAGAAAGAGGAAGAGGGAATAGAGGAAGAGGAATGTGGACAACTATTATAATGGTTATTATAGCAATCATACAGTTCTTATATGATTACTTTATACCTTATGGAAATTATATATTTATGGTAATAGTAATAGTAGTTTGTATTTTTACATGGAAAAAATTATTTAAAAAATAGAGTGAAAACTATCTTAGAATAAATCTAGGATAGTTTTTCTTATTTTATAGAAACAAGAAGCGGAAGTGTTACATATAATATTATGAAATAATTTTTAGTGGGGTTTTTATGAAAAATATAGGAAAGCTTAAAATACAGTGTTATTTAGAAGATACGTATATTCCTATTGAAGGTGTAAAGGTTGAAGTAACAAGTTCAGATGAAGCTTTTAATCATACAGGAAAAATAGTAGAAAAATGTACTAATTCAGAGGGGAATATTAATGAGATTGATTTAGAACTTGAGGACTGTACAACAGAAAAAAGACCATATGGTATTTTTAATATAATGTTAACTAAGAAAGGATACAAGCAACATTGTGTTAAAGGAATTCAAATTTTTGAAGGGATAACATCAATTCAAAAGTGCCATTTAGAGAAAGGTATGAACTCAGATTGTTCATGCAGTCATATAACTATTCCAGAACATAAACATGTTTCACAAAGTTGTTCAAAATGTAATGACAATTTGAAATATAATATAAAGCTTAAAGAAGAAACTATAAAAAATGATTATAAGGAAGAGAAAAATAAGGATAAAAAGAAATCTAAGAAAAAGTGTAAATGTAAGAGTAGTAAAAAACATGGATATAGAGTATTAGATTCTGTTGTAGTTCCATCTGTAATAACTGTACATTCAGGTTCACCAACAAATACAGCAGCACCAAATCATACAGTTAATTTTACTGATTATATTAAAAATGTAGCAAGTTCAGAAATTTATCCAAGTTGGAATGTAGATGCTATAAGGGCGAATGTATATTGTATAGTTTCATTTGTACTTAGCAGAGTTTATTCAGAATGGTATCCATCAAAAGGATATAATTTTGATATTACTAATGATACAGCTTATGATCAAGCATTTGTATTTGGAAGAAATACATTTGATACTGTTGATACAATTGTAGATCAGTTATTTAATGTTTATATAAGAAGAGATAATGAGGAAAAACCATTATTTGCAGAATTCTGCAATGGAACAACATCAAAATGCCCAGGATGGCTTAGTCAATGGGGAAGTCAACACCTTGCACAAGTTGGGTATGTACCATATGATATATTAACTTATTATTATGGTAATAATATAAATTTAGTCACTGCACATGAAATAGAAGGATATCCTAGTTCTTATCCAGGAAGTTTAATAACACTTTGGACAACAGGAAAGAGTGTAAAAACTATTCAAACTCAGCTAAATAGAATAGCAGAAAATTATCCTGTTATTCCAAAGCTTATAGCAGATGGTATTTATGGGCCTAAAACAGAGGCTTCAGTTGAGATATTTCAAGGGATATTTAACGCACCAAAAACAGGTATAGTAAATAAAGCAACTTGGTATTTGATATCAAGAGTTTTTACAGGGGTAACAAAAATAGAAGAACTTAATTAGTTGAAAATACAATATTAAGAGCAAAAAATCTCCATTATTTTAAATATATAAAATAATGGAGATTTTAAAATAAAGTTTAAAAAATTATTTTTTGGTAGCTAGATATGAAGCTGCACTAAGGGCTGCAATATTTCCTTCGCCTGCTGACTTAATATATTGGTATGGCTTACCAACACAATCACCGGCAGCATAACATCCCTCAATATTAGTTTTCATAGTTCTATCAACATTTATATGCCCATTAACGATTTTAATTCCTGGAACTAGTTGAGCTGGTGATATTGAATCTTTTAAAATAAATATACCATCTGTATCAAGTTCTCTAGTTTTCAAAACTAATTTATTAGCTTTACGAGTACCAGTTATTTTAACCGGAGTATCATTAATAATTTCAATTTTATCATTTCCTAAATATTCTGTTTTATACATTGGGATATAATAAACTTTTGAAGCAAGTTCTGAAACAAAGTCTACTTCTTCTTCAGCCGCTTTATTATATCCTAATATAGTAACGATTTTTTCTTTATATAAAGGTGCATCACAAGTTGCACAATATCCTACTCCACGTCCAATAAATTCTTCTTCACCATCTAAAGGCTTTCCATATTCAATTCCGGTTGCAAGAATTATTGATGTAGCTTCGATGCTTTCATTGTTACACATTATATCAAAATATTCACCCATTGAATAAATAGATGTTACTTTTTTTTCTGTAATTTGAATATCCATTACATCTAGATGCTCTTTAAATTTATCACCAATTTCTTTACCTGTCATACCAGTAAAACCAAGATAATTATTTATTTTAGGGGCTTTTAAAATTTTTGGACTTAAGTTTTTATTTCCAAATAAAATAAATTTTTTATTTCGTATTTTTGCATTAAGAGCAGCTGAAAGTCCAGCAGGTCCACTACCTATTATTGCTATATCATATCTATTTTCCATTTTAATTGACTCCTTTTAAATAAAAATTATTATTAGTTAGTTCTAGTTATTAAAGAAAGTTTTTTATTAATTCAGTCATAGAAACCTTAGGTTTAAATCCAACAGTTTTTTCTTGAAGACTACCATCTTTAAAGATTAAAATAGCTGGGATGTTTGTTATCTCATACTCATCAGCTAAGTTAGAACAGTCGTCAACATTTACTTTAATAAACGTTACATCTTTCATTTCACTTTCTAACTCATCAAATACTGGTCCAAGTTTTTGGCATGAGCCACACCAGTCTGCATAAAAATCTAATACTACTAATCCTTTTTTATCAAGTACCTCTTGTTTGAATTCATTTTCTTTTAAATATTTTATCATAATATTAATCCTCCTAAATTTTTGTATCATATATATAATTCAATTTAATCTACATACTTTAGATTAAATTATTAAAGCAGCTTAATTATTTTTTCTTTTTTTGTGAAGGGATGCTACAACTATTAGTATTCCCTTTATTCCCTTTTATTATTGCACACATTTTTTTAATTAATTTCATATTAGTTCCTCCTCAATCGTTCATGTAAGAAATTTGTTAATTACTATAAATCAAATATACACCCTATTATAAACCTTAACAATTAGGAACTTTTTAGTAACCATATAGAATATCTTCATGTTGATTGGAAAAATTTAAAAATATTGAAGGTGAAAGATATATATAGCAAAACAAAAAACTACCCTTAAGCACATTAGGGTAGTTTTTATATATATTCTTTATTATGGTACACAACTACCTATTTTAGAATATTAGGATAAATTTTATTTTTTAGGAGTTTTGATATAAGCATTTTTATTATTCAATATATTTTTAAAATAAACTTACAGATTTACTTTGAAAATATTTATCATGAATTTCGTTAATCAAATACCTTATGTATTAAATATACTATGAGTAAAACATATTAACAATTAGGAACTTTTTAGTAACCAGATAGTATGAAAGTCTAACTTATTTAAATAATTAATATTATTTAATAAAAATTAATATTGATATTTAGAGGCATAGTTTTTCATAATAGTAGAGTGTTAAATATAAATAAGTTTAATTAGTATAATAGTAATAAAATATATTTTACAGTAATTTTTATATCGTATATCATTTAAATATACAAAAAAATAACAAATAAGGAAGTGAAAACATGGTATGTCCAAATAGAGATATATTTAAAAATTTTCTGTTAGGTAGTGTTGGAAAAACTGTTTATGATTGTCCAAAGTATACAAAAAAATATAATGAAAAAATAATTCCAGCTGATTATAATGAAGAATTTTGTAAAAATAATAATAAACATAATAAAGTTGAGTGCTCATGTTTTGAAGTGAAATAACAATTGTTTTTTTAAATTATTATGTGTTGATATTAAATTATCAACACTTTTTTTGTATAAATATGTGTAAATAATGAGTTTTTATTTATAGAACAAGTAAATAAACTATTAATTTTATGATAAAAATAAAGAGTTTAAAGTATATGAAATATACTATTTTTGAATATTTATAATATAAAATATACTTTTTATGCTTAATATTGATAAATTGATAATTAAGGTAAATTTTAGGGTGTTTTAGTAGGGGGAATTATCATTTTTTAACTTTATGATGAAAAAAAGTGAATAATATTCAATAAAAATTCTTTAATGATATACTATGTTCAGTATATCGCTTTAAAAGTAAATGTTTAGAAAATAAAGTGCTTTGACCATAAGAAAAAATAGGACTATTCTAGGAGCATAGCTTGTGATAAGCAAGTTTTATTAAAAAACTAGGTTATAAGTTTCTACTAGATTTTTTATATTTGTCGAACGTTTAACTCGGAATTCCAAGTTGTAAAAAATGTGGTATTGAAAAAATAATCAAATTGAGGAGGAAACAGTATGAAGATAATAGACAGTACTCCAAAAAGAGATAATTTTAGAATGCCTGGAGAATTTGAGCCTCATGAAGGAACATTCATGATATGGCCAGAAAGAAATGATAATTGGCGTTTTGGAGGAAAGTATGCTCAAAAAGCATTTACTGAAGTTGCAAAAGCTATTTCAAGATTTGAAAAGGTTACTATGTGTGTAAATGCAGATCAATACGAAAATGCTAGAAAAATGCTTCCAGAAAACATTCGTGTTGTGGAAATAGCTAGTAATGACTCATGGGCTAGAGATTGTGGTCCAACTTTCGTAAAAAATATGAAAGGTGAAGTAAGAGGAATTGACTGGCAGTTTAATGCATGGGGTGGACTTGTAGATGGATTATATTTCCCTTGGGATAATGATAATTCAGTTGCAAAGAAAATCTGTAATCTTGAATGGAAAGATAATTATGCATTAAGTGATTTTGTACTAGAGGGTGGATCTATCCATGTTGATGGAGATGGAACAGCTTTAGTTACAGAGGCGTGTCTTCTAAGTGAAGGACGTAATCCTGATATGAGTAAACAAGAGATAGAAGAAAAACTAAAGGAATATTTAAATGTTGAGAAAGTAATATGGATCAAACATGGTATATACCTAGATGAAACAAATGAGCATATTGATAATATTGCAGCATTTGTAAAACCAGGAGTAGTTGTTATAGCGTGGACTGAAGATAAAAATGATCCTCAGTATAACTTATCAAAAATAAGTTATGATACATTATGCAAAGAAACTGATGCAAAGGGAAGAAAATTAGATGTTCATAAGCTAATTTTACCTTCTCCAATTTATATTACAAAAGAAGAGAGTGAAGGTGTAGATACAGTTGTAGGAACATTACCAAGAGATATTGGTGAAAGACTTGCAGCATCATACGCAAATTACTACGTTTGTAATGGGGCAGTTATTATGCCAGGATTTAATGATCCAAGTGATGAAATAGCGAAAGCAAAATTACAAGAATTATATCCAGACAGAGAAGTCGTTCAAATATATGCAAGAGAAATATTACTTGGTGGCGGGAATATACATTGTATTACTCAGCAAGAACCAAAAGAAGGAGTGTTATAAAATGAGAAAAGTTAAAGTAGCAGCAACACAAATGACATGTTCATGGAACGCTGAGGAAACATTAAACAATGCAGAAAAATTAGTAAGACAAGCAGCGGAAAAAGGAGCACAAATCATACTTTTACAAGAATTATTTGAAGCACCATACTTCTGCCAACAAGAAAAATATGAATACTTTGATTTAGCAACACCTCTTGATGAGAACCCTGCTATAAAAAGATTCCAAAAAGTAGCTAAAGAATTAGAAGTAGTTTTACCAATAAGTTATTTTGAAAGAGCTGGTAACACAACATTTAACTCAATCGCTATAATAGATGCTGATGGAGAAGTTTTAGGACAATATAGAAAAACTCATATTCCAACAGGTCAATCATATGAAGAAAAATTCTACTTTGCACCTGGAGATACAGGATTCAAAGTTTGGAATACAAAATATGCTAAAATCGGTGTAGGTATATGTTGGGATCAATGGTTCCCAGAAAGTGCTAGATGTATGTCACTTCTTGGAGCAGAAATATTATTCTATCCAACAGCTATCGGTTCAGAGCCAGTATTAACAAGAGATACTGAGCCACACTGGGAAAACTGTATGAAAGGACATGCTGCGGCAAACATTATGCCTTTAGTAGCTTCAAACAGAATAGGAACAGAAACAGATGAAACATCAATGACATTCTACGGAAGTTCATTCATTGCTGATGAAACTGGAGAAAAAGTTGTTCAAGCTGATAGAGTTTCAGAAGATGTTATAGTTGCAGAATTTGACCTTGATGCAATCAGAGATAAAAGATATGGTTGGGGTGTATATAGAGACCGTAGACCAGATATGTATGAGCCAATGATGCATACTGATTCAAGTAATAGATAGTCAAAAATTAAATTTTATATATAAGAGAGCGAGTTGTATATATATGCAACTTGCTTTCTTTTGTTTTAAGCTGAAAATTTATAGTATAAATGAGTAATTTAATTTCCTAATTGATATAATACTGAAATATTTCTAATTTATAATTAGATTAGATTAAAAGACATTTAAATAAACTCGAATAAAATTAGAAGTAAACGTTTGATTGAAACTAAAAATAAAGAGGGGGATTACAGATGTTAAGAAAAACTGTAAAGCCAATTAGAGAAAGATATAAAGAAGATGAATATGCTATATTTAAAGAAAATACTGATGAGATGTATACTACTCATATTTTACTTGTTCAAGGACATGTATATGCTAAGGTGAGTATAGATAAAAATAATAATATAGTTGAAAATGATTATTCTGGTTCAGAGGATTTAAGATTTTTACTTTTAAATTTAATTCAAGAGTATAAGCATTTACAATATTTTGGTGAAGAACTAGCAGTTTTAGAATTTGGAGTTAATGTAGATAGTGATGGAAAACTTTCAGAGCATATTTTAATTGATGAAGAAAGTATACTTGATACTAAAAGTTTTAGGTATATTAAAGATAAAGAAATAGGAAATACAATAGTTTAAATATATAGCTATATAAAGTATGGAGGAAACTCTAAGTTTTATATAGCTCTTTTATTAGTATAAATAATTATTTCTTTGAATTCATATATTTGGAAAAATTTCTAAAATGAAAATTAAAGATAAGTATTTAGATTAAATTTATGATGCTTGGTAGAAGGTATAAAGCAAGGTAAACACTACTTTGAGAATAGAATTTTACATTTAATAATCATTTTGATAAGATAGGGTTAATTGCTTAAATAGATATGAGATAAAAGAGTATTGAGGGAGAAACTTAAGATGAATAGATATGATAAAAAACAAATAAACAAACTTATGAAAATGGCAGATAAGGTTTTACTTTTAGATGAAAAAATGAGTAAACTTTCAGATATAGAACTTAGTAATAAAACATTTGAATTTAGAGAAAGGTTAAATAATAAAGAAAAATTAAATGATATTTTAGTAGAGGTTTTTGCAGTTGCGAGAGAGGCAAGCTTTAGAGTGCTTGGTAAAAAGCATTATAAAGTTCAGATTATGGGGGGAATTGCACTTCATCAAGGAAGAGTAGCAGAGATGAGAACTGGTGAGGGAAAAACATTAACAGAATTATGCCCAGCATATCTTAATGCGCTTGAAAGCAAAGGCGTACATATAATAACAGTTAATGACTACCTTGCAGCAAGAGATAAAGAAGAAATGGAACCATTCTTTAATTTTTTAAATTTAAGTGTGGGACTTGTTATAGATGGTGCAGGAGCTAAAAAGGAAGAGTATGCAAAGGATATAACTTATACAACTAACACAGAACTAGGGTTTGATTACTTAAGAGATAATATAGTGGCATCTTTAGATGCAAAAGTTCAAAGACCTTTAAACTATGTAATTATAGATGAAGTAGATTCAGTTTTAATAGATGAAGCTAGAACACCTCTTATAATTTCAGGAC
Organism: uncultured Clostridium sp.; assembly: GCF_947036855.1. Classification (GTDB taxonomy): domain Bacteria; phylum Bacillota; class Clostridia; order Clostridiales; family Clostridiaceae; genus Sarcina. Next base: position 8,226 of record NZ_CAMQRY010000040.1, on the reverse strand, counting down.
AAGGTTCAACACCATCAGAGCTTTATGGAAATATCAGTACAGCTATAAAAACTTTCAGTGAAGATGACTATGATATGGTTAAAAAAGAGGATTCTATTTGCATAAGTGAAGTTGGGGTGAAAAAAATAGAGAATATTTTTGGAATGGATAATTTAGCAGACCTTGAGTATACAGAGATAAATCATATTATTTCACAAACTTTAAGAGCACAGTTTATGCTTAAAGTTAATAGAGATTATATAGTAAAAGATGGTGAGATTGTTTTAATTGATATAAATACAGGAAGGGTTGCTGATGGAAGAAGATTTTCAGATGGACTTCATCAAGCACTTGAAGCAAAAGAAGGTGTTGATGTACAAGCTGAAAACAGAACTCTTGCAACTATAACATATCAAAATTTCTTTAAATTATATAATAAAGTAGCAGGAATGAGTGGTACAGTAAAAACAGAAGAACTTGAATTTAGAGAAATATATAGCTTAGATGTTGTATCTATTCCAACTAATAAAGTGATACAAAGGAAAGATCATGTTGATAAAGTATATAAAAATAATGATGAGAAAATAGAAGCTATTATTAGCGATATTATTAAAACACATACTAAGGGAAAACCTATTTTAGTTGGAACACCTAGTATTGAAAAATCTGAAGAGATATCAGCAATACTTAAAAAAAGAGGGATAGAGCATAGAGTTTTAAATGCTAAAACTAACTCAGATGAAGCAGAAATAATTTCACACGCAGGAGAGAGAAGCTCTATTACTGTTGCTACTAATATTGCTGGAAGAGGAACAGATATAAAAATTTCTAGTTGGGTTAATGGACTTGGGGGCTTAAAAGTTATTGGAACTGAAAGGTCAGAGAGTAGAAGGATTGATAATCAACTTATAGGAAGAGCAGGAAGACAAGGGGATAATGGTTCATCACAATTTTATCTTTCATGTGATGATAAGCTATTAAAAGTTTATGGGGAAGGTATTTTAAAAAAGAAATTTGAGAAGGCTAATAAAAAGAAAAAACAAGTTTCAGATAAATCTATTGTTAAAAGCATAGAAAAAGCACAAGGGGTTATAAATGGACTTTACTATGAGGCTAGAAAATATACGTTAAAGTATGATTTTGCAGTTAATAAACATAGAAATTTAATTTATAAAGATAGAGATGCAGTTCTTGGGCTTGGAGATATAGCAAAAAATATATCAGATATGATTCTAGAAGAAGTATTTATAATTATAACAAAAAGATATATGGAACTTTTAGATGTAGATGGGAAAGAAACTATAACAAAAGAAAATGTTTATAATTATGATGTTTTAGATTTATATGAGAAGGATAGAGAATTGTTTTATGATAGCGCTATTAATCTTATAATTGAGCGATTTAAAGAGAGATTTACTTTTACAGAAAATGAAGTAGAAGAGGTTAAAAAGCTTAATGATTTAGCAGAAATTATTGATTATATAACAAAAGAAGTCATAATTTATATAAATAATTTACTAAATGAAGGTTATATTTTAAATGATGAAGTTTTAAGAATGGCTATGCTTAGTGCTGTTGATTTATGTTGGATTGAGCATCTTGATGAAATGGAATTACTTAAAAAAGTAGTTAAAGATCAAGCATATAATCAGAAAGACCCAGTAGATGTTTATAAACTTAAAAGTGGTGAGAAGTTTGTAAAACTTACTGATAATATAAGAACTCAGTTTATTGATATTTTATTTAATTCTATACAAGATGTAACAGTTACTTATGTTGATGAAAATGGTGTAGAAATAGATGGATATGAGGAAATAATAGAGTTAGAAGATTCAGAAGAAAATAATAATGACTACAAGGAAATTATAGAGCTAGAAGAGATAGAAGAAATAGAAATGGCTGAAGATTAAATTAATTTAGCATATAGAAAATGGTTAGATAAACCTTTGGATTTATCTAACCATTTTTTAATTAATTTTTTCAATAACGTAGAATAAAAGATAGTATGTTGCATAAACAAAACTTCTAAATTCTTCATTTGAACTATCTTTAAGTGAGTAATTTTGATTATAATATTCAATAATTTCTTTAGTCATAATGGGTGTTATATATTTAGAAACTTCACTACTATTAGCACCGATTGCTTTTACTGATTTAAGAAATTTAAGTGCATTTTTAAAATACTCTACATACATTTTATAGTCGTTAGTTATTATGTAAAGGTCATCTTTAAATATATCTAAAACAAGCTCTGAAAGCTCTATTTTAGAGTAATAATTTCTATTTTGTCTTACAGTTAAATCATTTTTTTCAAAGATGTGATTTAGTGAGGTATCAAGTTCTTTAAAAGTCTTTGTAGCAAATGTTGAAAATGCTAAAACACCACCATATGAAAGTCGTGATTTAAGAGTTTCAAGAACTGATGGTAAATCAGTAATCCATTGAAGTACAGCACTTGATATAATTAAATCAAATTCATCAATAGGGCAATGTCTTTCTATATCACAGCATATAAACTCAATATTTTCATCTTGAAGTTTATCTTTGCAAACATCAATCATTCCCTCTGATATATCAACGCAAGTCAATTTAGCACTTGGAAATAAAGTTCTTAATTTACTTGTTAAAAGCCCAGTTCCACAGCCAACTTCAAGAATATTCATATATTCTTTTTTAGGTAGGCTATCAAGCAACATATCTATCATATATTTTTGAACATTAGCATTATCATCATATGTTTTTGAACCTTTAGAAAAATTCTTTTTTATATCATCTTTCACTTAAAACTCTCCTTTCCAAAGATTTAGAAGTGCATCATAGCAAACTTCATTATGTGAGTAAAATGGCATATGAGCACAGCTATCTATTTTAATTATTTTTTTTTCTGACTTTAAGTTTTCAAAGATATATTCACCTTGTGATAATGGTGAGATAGTATCATTTTCTCCATGAATTATAAGTGTTTTACATTCAATAGAAGAAATCTTATTTCTAAAATCACTATCTACTAGATATTTTAGCCCAAACTCAAGGTTATTAACCTGTGAATTATCTAAAGTTTCAACTTTAAAAGGAAAAGTATCTACATTATATAATAGGTTTTTATTAAAATCATTTAAAACATCTACATAAGATGTAGAAAGTTTATCAATCATAAATCCAACAATTCTTTTATTCCAACCCATCTTGTGATCTGGAGATTTACAGAACTTAGCCATTGAAGAGATAAATGATATAGAATTTATCTTATCCTTTAGAACTTCATAAGTAGATAGAGTTACAAGCCCACCCATTGACCAAGCTATAATATCAAAGCTATCTAAATTATTATCAGCTACAAATTTAATTAGCTTTTCATCAAAGTTTGAATTTATATTATTAAATTCTATATAAAAAACATTATTTTTAGTTTCAAGAAGTGAGATAAGTCTTTCAAAGTAAGCTTGCTTACTAGACCAGCCACCAATTATAATTATATTTCTCAAATTAAACCATCCTTTCAGCAATTTATATTACTAATGTATTTAAGATATATCATACATTAGTTTAGTGCTGTTTGAATAGTAATTTAAAGAATTTGAAGTTACTAAAAGTGATATAGAAAATGAGAACTTTTAGAAGTAAATCTAGAAGTTCTCATTTTTTTATAAATTTTATTATGGAGTAAAGTTTCCTGTTAAAGTAACATTATAAGTTTTACTTTCACTAGTTCCAGGTTTTATTATAAACAGACCTTTGGAATTTCCTGTGTTAGGGATTTGATTTAATAAATATTCACCAGTTTTTTCTCCGTTATAAGATTCTATAAGTTCATTTTGATACTTTTTATCTGTAACAGGGAATTTATAATTAAGAGTAAATATATTATTATCTCCTGCATATTTTTCATAATAGTTAGGGCGATTAACAATGCTACTAATAATAGTTACTGGAGTTCCATTAATAATTGTGTGATAAAAAGGCATCTGTGTCATTGGTGGTGCAGAATCAGGCGCTATGAAATAAAGACTTACGCCTGTTATAGCATTAGAAGCAGTCTGAGTAAATGTACCACTAAGAAATGGTCCATATTTATAGCTATGGTATTTAAGCTTAAATACACTTGTATTATTACCATTATAATACTCATAAATAGTAAAATTATTATTTCCAAGCGAAGCTATTTTAACAGTGAAGGTTTCATTTAGCTTGTTAATATAATATTCTGATAAAACAAGCATGTTATTAACAATATGCCCACCTTTAAGTGGGATTGAAATTTCAGAACCATTTACTATACCTGTTAAGTATGTTGCACCGGACAATATATCATCAAAATTTCCTGTTCCTGTATTTATAGTAGGCTTTTTAATGACTGGTTTTGATATAGGAATAGGATTTGACTGTGCTTGATTATTATAATTTACATTATTTGATTCTTTTGTATTCTTAGATTGGTTAGAAGTATTTTGATTATTATTAGCATTATTTTGTGAGTTTGCAGTTCCATTTAAATTTGCATTTTTCTTTATACTACTTGTATTGTTTAAAGTATTTGTATTTATAGTACTAGCTTTCGCTGGTGTTGCAGTCATAAAATAAACTGCTATGATTACAACTATGCCTACGATTATTATTGTTCCAATTATTGATTTCATATTATTATCTCCTTTGTTACTAATATTATATATTTATCCAGTTGGTGAGAAGAAACAACTTATAGAATGTTTAGGGGGGATTTGGTTTAAATAATATTTTTTGTTAAAAAAGAAAGCTATATCAGCATATCTATAAAAGTTTGAAACTTTTAGTTTAGATATATTGATATAGCTTTTAGTTTTAAGATTTAACTTTATTAAGGATTAAGACTTCCAGTTAAAGTTACATCAAATGTTCGACTTTCACTAGTTCCAGGTTTTGTTATAAAGATTCCTTTAGCATTACCTGTATTACCTATTGGGTTTAGTAGATACTCACCACTAGTTTGCCCATTATAAGATTCAGTTAGAACAGTCTGATATTTTCTATTATTATTTTTGTAGTCATAAGATAGCGTAAATAAATTATTATCGCCAGCATATTTTTCATAATATCCAGAATTATTAAATTTAGAAATTACTGTTACATCACTTCCATTAATGTTTGTATGGTAGAATGGCATTTTTGTTAGCATACCACCATAATTTGATGACATAAGGTTAAATGTTATTCCAGTTACCTCATTTGAACCTGCATGAGTAAATGTACCAGCAAGTGTTGGATTACCATATTGAGTATTGTGATATTTAAGCTTAAATGTAGCTGTATTAGTATCACCATAGTACTCATAAAGAACAAAGTTATTATCTCCAAGAGAAGCTATCTTTGCTGTAAAAGTTTCATTTAATCTGCTAGTATAATATTCAGGTAAAACAAGCATGTTATTAACAACATGTCCACCTTGAAGAGGAATTATAATTTGAGTACCATCTATTGTACCAGTCATATAATTTGCTCCACTTATGATATCAGCAAAGTTTCCTGTTCCTGTATTTATAGTAGTTTTTTTAACTACTGGTTTTGGTGCAGGAGTAGGTTGTGGCTGTGCTTGGTTATTATTATTTTGTTGTGTATTTTGATTATTATTTGACTCATTTGTATTCTTAGCTTGGCTAGAAGTATTCTGAGTATGTATATCTTTATTTTGATTATTAGTATTCACATTATTTTGTGAATTTGTAGCATTAGTTGCATTGCTTGTACTATTTAAAGCATTTGCATTAAGTCCTGTATTTGTGCTAGTAGTAGCTTGTGCAGGTGTTGAACTCATAAAATAAACTGCTCCTATTACAACTATACCTACGGCTATTATTGTTCCAATTATTGCTTTTGATTTCATATTATCATCTCCCTTATAACAAATATTATATATATTTCCAAGACTTAAAAAGAAACAATTTGTATAATCTTTAGGTTAATTCTGTTTAAATTTATAAAGAAAATTAAAAAAAGGGAGTTATATTTAAGAAAAAGATGATAAATTAGTCTTTTTTATTAAGAAAAAATGATATTTAAATAGTTAATAGTTTACATTGAAATTTGTATGCATAAACATAGGAGGATGATAAATAAAATTTATAGAAGGGGTTCCAAATAAGGAAACTTAGGAATATCCCTTGAGTATAGTATATTGAGAATATCAAATATCTATATTTATTTTAAGATGTGAGAGGGTTTTATAATGAGCCAAGTTGTTATAAAAAATAAATTTGAAGTAAAAATTGAAAGAAAAGAAAAGAAGATAGCGTTTTTCAAAAGAGCGGGATTTAAGTCATGGGCTAATGTTTTAGGTGTTTTAGCTCTATCAGGACTTATATTTTTGGCTAGTTTGTTCATGTAAGCAAAGTTTCCCCTTTGTTTAGTTATTCAGGATGGATTTTTTAGTCTATCCTGTTTTTTATTGCATTTAAGAACTAAATTTGACTAATTTTTTCTAAATTTCTAATTAAAATTTTAGGATTATAAGTTATAATAGATGAAGAAGATTAAAGGCGGTGCTTATAATGGAGAAGACAGTAGGAAAAAGAAGTCAAACAAGAATGGTTAAAAGAAATAAGATTAAAAAAGACAAAAACTTTGCTTGGGTTAATATAGTTTACATAATAATATTTGCAGGAATTATTTTTGCTATGAGTAAATTTGTTTAAGCAATTAATTTAAAATTGATATAAAAAAGATATTTAGATAAGATGGAGGAAATTTAATGAGCGTTTTACATGTGCAGAATATGAATCATGGGTTTGGAGATAGAGCAATTTTTGAGGATGTATCATTCAGACTTTTAAAGGGTGAACATGTTGGATTAATTGGAGCTAATGGTGAAGGTAAATCAACATTTATGAATATAATAACAGGAAAACTTATGCCTGATGAAGGAAAAGTTACTTGGAGTAATAAAGTTAGGGTTGGTTACATGGACCAGCATACAGAACTTAATAAAGATGAGTCAATCAAAGATGTCTTAAGAGGAGCATTTAAGTATCTATTCGATATGGAAGCTGAAATGAATGAACTTTATGGCAGAATGGGAGATATGGATGAAGATGAAATGAATAAGGCTTTAGAGAGAACAGCTATTATTCAAGACACTTTAGATAATAATGGATTCTATGTTATAGACCCAAAGGTTGAAGAGGTTGCAGCTGGACTTGGTCTTAATGGAATAGGTCTTGATAAAGATGTTATAAACTTATCAGGTGGACAAAGAACAAAGGTATTACTTGCTAAGCTTCTTTTAGAAACTCCTGATATTTTACTTCTTGATGAGCCTACTAACTATCTTGATGAAGAGCATATAATGTGGCTTAAAAGATACCTTAATAATTATGATAATGCATTTATACTTATATCACATGATATTCCTTTCTTAAATGATGTTATAAATTTAATTTATCATGTTGATAATAGAGGTCTTAAAAGATATGTTGGAGATTATGATGAATTCCAACGTATATATGAAGCTAATAAAAAACAAGTAGAAGCTGCTTTTGATAAACAACAAAAAGAAATAGCAAAACTTGAAGATTTCGTTGCTAGAAATAAAGCTAGAGTTGCTACATCAAATATGGCTAAATCTAGACAAAAGAAACTTGATAAAATGGACAGAATAGAAGTTGCTGAAGAAAAACCAAAGCCAACGTTTGACTTTAGAAAAGGTAAAACAACAGGTAAAATGGTATTTGAAACAACAGACTTAGTAATTGGATATGATGAGCCATTAACAAAACCACTTAACCTATTAATGGAAAGAGGACAGAAAATTGCTTTAGTTGGTTCAAATGGACTAGGTAAATCAACACTACTTAAAAGTTTAATGGGACTAATACAGCCAATAAGCGGAGCAGTAGAACTTGGTTACTATCAAGAACTAGGATACTTTGAACAAGAAATAAAAGGTGATAACTATAGAACATGTATAGATGAAATATGGGAAGAGTTCCCTTCATGGACACAATATGAAGTAAGATCAGCACTTGCTAGATGTGGACTAATGACAAAACACATAGAAAGTTCTGTACAAGTATTAAGTGGAGGAGAACAAGCAAAAGTAAGACTTTGTAAACTAATAAATAGAGATACAAATATCTTAGTACTTGATGAGCCTACAAACCACTTAGATGTAGATGCAAAAGATGAACTTAAAAGAGCATTAAAAGAGTACAAAGGAGCAATCCTTCTTGTATGTCACGAACCAGAATTCTATCAAGATATAGTAACAGAAGTTTGGAA
>NZ_CAMQRY010000039.1 GCF_947036855.1 uncultured Clostridium sp. | reverse complement strand
GAGTCGCAAAGTCCGAATTAATCTCCGCGTCATCTTCCCTTTTGACTAGCTATAATGCTCTTAAAAAGGCTATTTTAGATGGTATAACGGATAGTTTAATAACTAATGCAGAAATTAATTTAATAAATGCTAAGACTACTCTTTATAAAACTGCAAGTGCTAATTATAAAGAAAAATTTACTAAAGCTATTGATATTATTGGAACTAAAAAAGTAAAAGATTTAGAAGTTTCAACAACAAAAAAAATGTCATTAATTGAACAAAAAGCTGATAAAATTACGCTAACCGTAGAAGCAAATTATGATAATAAAACTATTACGAATAATAAAATCAATAAAGCTATTAATGATTATAAAATAGTTGTTGATACGGAATTTGATGATATTATAGATTCACATTTAAATTTAGAAACAGAAATGAATGGAGCTTTTAAAGATGGAATTATAAGTGAAGCTGAAGCAAATAGCATAAATGAAAGATTAGTTTCTTTAGAAAAAGAAAAAGCTGATATAGATAAAGAATATTCCGTAATCATTGCTAATAGTTCCCTTACTGGAACTGCAAAGTCCGAATTAATCTCCGCATCTACTGGCATATCAACTAGCTATAATGCTCTTAAAAAGGCTATTTTAGATGGTATAACTGATTCTCTTATAACTAATATAGAAATTAATCTTATAAATTCTAAAACGGAACTTTATAAAACTGCAAGTGCTAACTATAAAGAAAAATTTACTAAAGCTCTTGATGCAATTCAAAAATTAGAAATTAAAAAAGTTAATAGTACTATAACTGAAAATGATAAAAATACTAAATATGAAATATCTAAAATAGAGCAAAAAGCTAATAAAATTGATTTAGAAGTTAAAGAAAAAGTTGGAAATGATGAAATAGTAGCAAAAATTAATATGACTTCAGAAAAAATTAAAATTGCAGCTAAATTTTTAGAACTGCATGGACTTGTAGAATTTAAAAATTTAACGGATGGAAGGACTATTATTTCAGGTTCAAATATCAAAACTGGGGAAATTGAAGCTATTGACATAACGGGTTGTAATTTTCGAGGAACAAAATTATTTTACATGGCTCCAAATGGGACGATGGCTTGTGATGGAAATACTTATATAAGGCACCTTTACGTACCTGAAACGCACCCTAGTTGGGATGGAATAGGTAGTTTTAGAGTTGCTCCGACGGGTTATTTCGATAATGAAATCAGAGCTGGAGGTGAAATATATTCTAATAATCAGGGGCTTATAAAAAGGTCGAATGATGCTTATATAAAAGTAGATAAAATAGCTATTCAAAAAAGTGAAAATGGGCAATATTTAGAAATTGCTGGGTATCAATCCAATCACGTTTTTGGCGTTGATATTTGGTATTCAGACGCTAATTTAAAAGAAAATATTAATAGAATTAATAGAAATTCTAAGCCAGCTTCTAATAAAAAAATAGGCTTGGACTTAATTAATTCTATAAATCATTTTAATTTTAACTATAAAGAAAATAGCGATTTTGTAGATTGTGGATATATAGCACAAGATTTACAAAAAAATAATTCTGATTTAGTTAGAGAAGTAAAACAAAATGATGGAAGTATAGTATTAGAGCCAGTTGCAAGTTTAATTATCCCTAATTTATCTTTAGCGATTAAAGAACAACAGGAACAAATTAATTTATTAAAAGAGCAAATTAAAAGTTTAGAAATTACTTTAAATAAAAAAATAAGTATAAAAATCAATGAATTTTGCAGCAGATATTATTTAAAATCTATGCAATTTTTTAAGAGGAAGGTGATAAAATGATTAATAATAAAAAGAGTATTTTGCAAATAGATGTATCACAAAATTATGGGTATTTGCTAAATATAATGGAAAATGATGATATTAACCTAGAGTTAGAAATAATTAAAAATTCTATTCCTTTTAGCGTGGAAGGGCAAAAAATAATACTTGCAGCTAAAGCGAAAAATTGTAATTATCCGATAGAGCAAGCGGAAAATATATCAGCTAAGGGGAATTTAGTTAAAATTAAATTAAGAGATTCCGTTGTGAAACAAGAAGGTGAAGTAAAATTACAGTTAATTTTTGAAGATGCAATTGGTGCAATAACTTCATCATCTTTCTTTATAAAAGTCGGAAAATCTATTCTTGGTGATAAAAGTATTAAGGAAAGTGGCTATATAACTATCTTAGATACTACAAAAAGAGAAGAACCTATTAGAATTTCAAATGAAAATACTAGAAAAACTAACGAAAGCACTAGACAAGCTAATGAACTCACAAGGCTTTCTAACGAAGAAACTAGACAAGCTAATGAAAATATACGAATAGAACAAGAAAACGCTAGAGAATTGATTAGGAGCGAAATTATAGGGGCAAGAGGTCAATCCGACAATCTTCTACAAGAACTTAACTATCGTGAAGCTAAAATGTTAGAGAATATGGATTATAAATATTTGGACTTTGTAGGAGTCGGAGCAGTAAGCGTGGAAAATAGCGTAAATGGACATATTCAAGATTTAAAAATCTTAGGAAATACTACTGGTGGCTATGATGAAATCTCCGCAACATCTGCTCCTATTGTGTCTAGTGGTATGGCAGAGGGTGGAGTTGTAAAGGTTAAGTCAATAGGTGTTAATATGTTGAATCTAAAAGAGATATCAACTTCAAAACCTGTCCCTGATGGTTCAGTAAAACTTGAAAATAATAATATTATAATAAATGGAGATTTGCCAAGCTATCTTAATATAGATTTAGGTGGTATCAAAAAGAAATTCAAATCTACTGATGATTTATTTATAAATTCAGTTGTAGAAGGTGCTTTAGTAGACAATCACTTCTATTCGCTTTGGGGTTTTAAGAATGGTATTAAGGTAGATAGAGTATCTATATATACTTATAATTCGACTTTAAAAATAGCATGGCTTGATGCTGTTGATACTCTTGATTATGATGAAGTTAGAATATTTTTAACTACTACTTGGAATACTCCAGCAACAGTTAATGCTACTATAAAAAATATAATAGTTAGCACAATAATAGCAACAGATTACGAACCCTATCAAGAAAGTATTGTTGAAATTCAACTTCCTGAAAGCATGAGAGCTACTGGATTACAGAAAGATGATTTCGTAAGAGCTGGGGCTAATGGATTTGTTGAAATAGTTCAAAATAAAACTATATATAATATAAGTAATTTTGATAGATACCAAGTTATGAACAGTGGTCTAAGTGATGGTTACTCTAACTATCAAATTTTAAATTTTGATGAGATAAAAAAATTTCCAAGCACCTCAAGAAACGGAATTGCCGACAAATGCTCTTATGCACTACCTTGGGGTAATGCAGAAGCAACAAAGGTTTGCATAGGTATTATGAGGAATAATGAGAATCTACTTCTTAGAGGTACATTTGAAAACATAAACAAAGGAGTGCAACTTACAGCAGAAGAAATTAAAATTAAAATCAAGGAATTAAACGTATCAATTTGTTATGAGTTAGAAACTCCAATTATCCATCAAACTAATATCCAAAACAGTCAACTAAACTTGACAACATTTCAACCTTTGACGCACACTTTAAGCGAAAATTCTGTACCTTGCGGACTTGAATTTAAAGCACCCGTTGATGTGCCAAAATTTATTGCTGCAATGAAAAGAGAAAGCATAAATCAGAAACAAGAAACAGGAAAATTAAGAGAAGGGACTTTATTATTAGTTAATACTTTTATTAGTATTCTAAGCCCAATGATCCTTCCAACTGAAATAAAAGAAAATATACTTTTAGATAATTTAATTAATTATAAAAATACTTTAATTTAATATATAGCTTTAGTTGCTACTTCCACTTTTAAGCAAACTTTCAATATTCTAGATATAATTAGAGTATACAAAAGAGGAGGTCGCAGCATGAGCATAGACAGTATTATAATCAGAGTCGTTGGGAAATATACAGACAATTTTGAAGAACAATTAAAATTAAAAAGTATTTTAGAAGAGGTATTAAATGAATATCAAATTACAGAGTTAAGTACTTCTTTAATAGCTTCGGATATGATGGAGCATATAAGAGAATTTATTTTAACTAAGAAATTCGAAGGCTTGTCTGATAAGAGTTTAAGAAACTATTCTTATGAATTAGTGAGATTATCTAAATATATTATTAAGCCAGTTAATCTTATAACTAAAGTAGATTTAACTCTTTATTTTGCAAACTTCAATATAGCAAAAACTACTTTATCAACTAGAATTACAATAACTAAAAATTTCTTCACTTGGTTATTTGAGAACGATAAAATCACAGATAATCCAACTAAAAAAATTAAAAAACCTCGAATTGATAAAAAATTAAGAGAAGGATTAACTAAAGAGGAATTAGAAATTGTAAAAGAGGCTTGTATAAATATTAGAGAAAGAGTTGTAATAGAATTCTTAGCATCAACTGGATGCAGAGTAGGAGAATTAGAGTTTTTAAGAGTAAGAGATATAGATTTTAATACTAATCAGGTTAAAGTTACTGGAAAAGGGAATAAGCAGCGTATAGTGATTTTCAACTATAAAACTAAAATTCTTTTAATTAAATATTTTAAAGAGCGAGGATTTGAGTCTGAATATGTATTCTGTACAACTATAAAGCCTTACAAAAATTTAGGAATAAGAAGGCTTGAAGAAATAGTATCAGCGATAGGGAAACGAGTTAATAACAGAGTTTATCCTCATAAGCTTAGACACACATTTTGCACTCATAAGGTTGATGGTGGTATGAGTATGCCAGTTGTTCAGCAACTCATGGGACACGAGAGTTTAGGGACTACGGAGCGTTACTTTACACTTTCAAAATCAACTATCGAAAATGAATATAATAAATTATCAAATTAATAAATCAGAGTTTGTAGAAGTACAAGCTCTTTTTTTATACAAAAATTTAAAAAGAAAAGGGGTAATAAAATGGATTTTTTTAATCAACTAACAAGCTTAATGCAACAAATTGAGCTATCTGTACTATATCAATTATTTTCAATATTTGTAGGACTTGATGTTCTAACTGGGATAATTAAATCTTTTAAACTAGGGAAAATGAAGAGCAGAACGCTTAGAGATGGATTGTTTGCAAGCGTAGCTGAAATGTTTATCTTAATTATTGCAGTTCTAGTTACAAAATTTATACCAGCAACTACACTTCCAGTTTTTATAGTAATGCTATTTATGTGCATTAAAGAATTATATTCTATTTTAGAAAATCTAACTGAAATAGGTGCTAGATTGCCTAAATTCTTGATAAAAGGTTTAGATGTTTATATCAATAAAATTGATAACTTAGAAATTAAAAATAATGAAGAGGTGAAGAAGAATGATTAATCGAGGTGGATTTGATGGTGGTCATGCTCTTATTGGAGCAGTAGGAGCAAGTGGAAATGGACTTAGAGAGGAGGTTGAAGCAAGAAAAGTTAAAGATAGACTTATAGAAATGTTTAAAGAAAATAAATTTACAGCAATAGATATTAGTTGCGATGAAGCTTCAAGTGCTAATTATCAGTTGCAAGTTATTTGTAATAAGGCTAATGCACAGCCTTTAGATTTAACTATCCATTTACACCTTAATTCTTTTTCTAAAGTATCTGCAAATGGTGTAGAGTGCTTTGTTATATCTACAAATGGGCAAGCTTATCAATATGCAAAAAAAATACAACATGAATTAGTAAAAAATATTAGATGGTATAATAGAGGTGTTAAAACTGCTAATTTTAAAGTTTTAAGAGATACTAAAGCACCAGCAGTTTTAGTTGAGCTTGGATTTATAAGTAATAAAGGCGATATGCAAAAATTTGATGTTGAAATAATTTCTAGATCTATTTTTAAAGCAGTAGTTGGCAAGAATTATATAGCACCTAAGCCACCAGTAGATACTACTTTATGGACTTTACAGAGAGGGGCATATTCTGTTAAAAGTAATGCTAAAAAAGAAGTTGCTAGGCTTAAAAAGTTAGGAATTAAATCATTTGATAAATTTATAGATGGGTACTGGAAAGTTCAATTAGGAGCATTTTCAGTTAAATCTAATGCAATTAAAGAGCAAGGAAGGTTGCAAGATTTAGGAGTAAACACTATTTTAGCAATTAAATAAAGGTTATTCGCTTAAGTACACCTTTGCGAATAAGTACAAAAAATTAAGGCTAGTAGATTAATTTCTACTAGCCTTTTTTCTATTTAAAATCAAACTCTATTTTTTTAAATCTAACAAGTGAATCTCTATCCCTAAAGTGATCATCTATTACTTCTTCTTCAAAAAGTTCTATTACTTCAAAGAAAATTGTAAATTCAATTTCTTCATCTTTATCATCATTTTCTACAGTAATTCCAAAATTTTTATATTTAGCTAATTCTGAAACTAGACAGGAATCTAGCAAATCACAATCTTCATCATTATATTTCATAAATTCATCAGCTAGTTTTTGAATAGTAATTATCTCATTTTCTTCAAAATCTACATCAAAAGTAAATTTTTCATTTTCATTCTCTAATATTATTATCATTTTATATCCTCCAATATCTTAATCTAAAGATAATTTTTTCTATGCTATAAGTTTCTAGTGCTTTATGCTCTTTAATCGCTCTAGCGTAGTCGTATGAGCCTATTATCAACCATTCTGTAGTTAATTTAACTGCTACTTCATATAATCCATTTATCTCAACTGTACTTATCTCTCTATCAGCTAATTTAGTTTTCATAGCAATAATCCTCTTGATTTTCCTCGATTATCTCTTCAATTTTCGCTAACTCAGTTTCGATAATTTCGATATCAGTTTCAGTTAAATTTTCATCAGCACTTTTATAAATATATATTACTTCATCTGCAATTTCTTCTATTATAAAATTTTCTAAGTTTATATTATCTCTAAATATTTCTACTTCTTCTACGGCAAGTCTTACAACTACATCTTTTTCTTTAATATTATAATCCATTTTTATACCTACCTTTATTTATTTTTACTCAAAAGTAAGGTATAATATATTTGCGAGATATATTAGGTGCCTTACTTTCGAGTTTGGTGCTTTTTTTATTTAAAACTATTGTTTATTTTTTCAATATCAAATTCATACAATCTTATAAAACTTGTTTTTTCATCGCAAACTTTACTGAAAATAAGTATATCAATATCTATTTTCAATATCGCTAACTCAACAAATTTAGAACTTCTAAATTCTATTAATTCAATTTCTTCATCAGTATAACTATTCCAAATCCAAGTTTTGCATATCGCTTCAGTAAAATCACTTTTTTCTTCAAATAAATTCTCGATATTTTCAATTTTCACTTTTTTATTTTTCAAATTAATTCCTCCTTTTTATAAAAATAATTCATCATCTGGACTTAAATCAATATCAAATTTATCTATTAAGGCTTTTCTAGTTACTAGCCAAGTTCCACCAGATTTTTTATAATCTATATTTTCAATCCAGCCATCTGCTCCTCGTCTTAGAAAACTTTTAATTTTATCTACTTTAAGCCCATATACTTGTTCTATTTCTCTTAAAGTAAATACTTCAGTTAATCTCATAAATTATAATCACCTCTAATTTATATTTTTTTTCTATAAAATGAAATAGTGGATTCTGAAACTTTTAATATTTTAGATATTTCTTTACCTTTTAATCCTTGATTCTCTTTAATAAATTCTATAACTTTAACTTTATCTATTTTATTTTTTCTATTTGAAGAATCAATATATCTATAAATATTAGATTTTACATTTTCATAAGTTTCACCTAATATCTCAGCTATTTCTTTTAAACTATAACCTTTCTCATAAAGTTCTTTATATCTTGCTTCATTCACTTTATTTTTTCGATTTGTTGCTATATTTTTCTTTTTTAAATTGTAAAAAATACTTTCTTTTGATTTATTTGATATCTCTTTTATCTCTTTTATTCCTACTCCAACTTTATATAAATTAATAATACTTTTTATCTCTTTATCTTTTAATCTATAATTTTTTTCAGAAATTTGTTTTTCATACCCATGATATTCATATCCGCCGTTTCCACCCATAACTGTATCTATTCTATATCCTTTTTCTCTTAATACTTCGATAGATTTTGTTATATACGTTTGATTTATCCCTGATTTTATAACCAAATCAGTTCTGGTTATATCTTTCGCCGTTTTCAATATTTTTAATATTTTATAAGCTCTTTCTAAATCATCAAATTTACTCATTGCTACCTCCAACTATTAATACCATATAGTTAAGATAAAAAGCTAGGTTTAAGCCACCTAGCAAGGCTTTTTATATCTAGAACTTATATTTTTCCATTAATTCTAAATTTAATTCATCAATTGTCTTAGCTCTCATAGTTATTTCTACTTTTGTGTTTTCAGTTGTTTCATATACCTCATATACTTTAGTTGAGCAGTTATATTTTACTGCTACATTGTACTTTTCAATAAGTTGCTTTTTATTCATAATTATTATCTCCTTTCTCGTATTTTTTTTTTGTTATTTGCTATATTTATATAATACCATTGACGCGAATTCGAGTCAATATGTTTTAATAAAATAATTATAAAAAGCGTTCGACAAACATTCGACAATATAATTCTATACTTAAATACTACCCTATTTTCATACATTTAAAACTTTATTTTTTACAGCGTAATATTGAATTTTTACGCATAAATTTTATCAAAAGTGGGGTAGCCCACTTTCTGTTTTTTTTTATCAAAAGTGGGGTAGCCCACTTTTTAATATATTTATGAATTTTCTTCAAAAAGTGGGGTAGCCCACTTTCTGTTTTTTCAAATTTATAAAAGTGGGTGAGTCAGTTTTTTTCTAAATCAAGTTATTTCAATAGCTCCAGCTATATAAAAATAAAAAGTTGGTATGGACTACGCACCATCTAGTAAAAAAGGCTAAAAAACCATAATTACGCTGCGAAATTTTTTTAGAGAAAATAAGCATAGTTGTACTATCAAAAAAAGAGGGCAAAACTGCCCTCGATACGCTCAACTAAATTTCTTGGAAAACAAGTCTTGAAATGCAGATTCCACGACAAGTTTATTATCAATAATATTCCTCACAGGAATATTTTCAAATAAAAAAGAGTAGTATTTCTACTACTCAAATTAATTAAAAACCACCAGTAAGATTATTTATACTTTTCTTATCATCATTATTAAGTTTAATCTTTTTTTCTTCCCTTGGTTCTTCAATTTCTTTTTTAGGTTCTTCTATATGCTCTATCTTCCTAGGAGCTTTTTCTCCACTAAGTTCTCTATTCATTTTTTCTTCGATAGCTTTTTTCACAAATGCACTTTTACTATATTCATCACTTAAATAGTTCCAAAGCTTCATTTCTTTTTCATTATTAATATTAAAATACATACTCAGTCTTTCTCTTCCGTTTTTGTCAGCCAATATTATTCACCCCAATTTAATTCTGCAATCATTTTATTCCCTAAAACATTACTAAATAAAACATCATTTACGAATTTTGCATCAGTATATTTATCTTTAATTTCCTCTTTAAGAGTAGCACTTCCACCACCAGTAAACCAAAGTTGTTTAAATTGCGGATTATAAGGTTTAAGGTTATTTGCTAGTTCATTTATAAAGTTTACTTTTATTTCTTTTACTTTATCTTCATCTACTTTTTTCTTATCAACTAAGTTTCTTACTTTTTCTATCTTTATATCAGTATCAGATAATAATTTTGCTTGTACTTCTTCATAGAAATCATATAAACCACTTGGAATTGTTCCAGTATCTTCAACTGCTCCAGAGCTATAATCAACTATGTTTGCAGTCCTACCGCCTAAGTCAACTAAAAGTATATCATCATTTCTTTCACTCTCACTTAAAGTATAAACAGATGAGAATCCTTCACCAACTACTGCAACTTTTTCTATTCCTATAACTTTTTTAACTCCATTATAGTTAATTTCAAACTGCTTTCCTTGCAAATCATTTATCAGTTTATCTTTATTTTTAAGTTGTGTTAACGGTAATCCTAAAACTAACCCTATTCCATCAATAGTTTTTACAGTCTTTCCATAAGACTTGGCTATTGCTGCAAGTAAACAAGGTTTATAATTTTTAAGAGTCTTATCATAATCTAAGTCCCAAGCTCCCTGCTCTATAAGAAACTTTTCATCTTCAAGTATAAGATAATCTACTCCAAATACTTCCTCAGCTATACCAACTTTTTTAAATCTACTTTCAAAAATGACCTTGTTAGATGTTTTAGTATTATAATTTCCTAAATCAACGCTTAATATTCTAGTTATTTTACTCATAAATACCTCCTAATGTATTTTGTGATTTTTTATTGAATTACTATATAGTGTTATTATACTCTAAATAACGTTACTTGTGAATACCTTTTATAACGTTATTAAGTGTTTTTTATCGTCAAATAACAACATTTATAATTTAGGCATATAAACTCCAGCTAAACAAGCTCTGCTATATTTAATTATAAGCTCTTTCATTTCTTTATTACTACAATAAGCTCTATACTCTTCTTCTGTAACTCTAAAAGCAATCGTTCGAGTTTTATTAACTTTATGTTTGCATTTGCTTACAACGTCTTTCTTAGCCATACAATACACACATCCTTGTTATCCATTATTGAACTAAGTATATCAAAGTTTACAAATTTTACCAATACATAATAATAAAAAAGTTATCCACACATACTAAAATAGCCATTGTGGATAACTTAATAAAAAATTTATAAAATTATGTTTGCATTTCCAATTCAGTAGTATTATACTTAACTTAATAAAAAATTACATAAAAAAAAGTCCTTCGATTCTCACTTAGGTTTAGGACCATTTGTAAGAATTAACTCTTAGCAAGTACTCGTAATACTTATTAAAAGCTGAAGAACTAAAAAAATGATTATTCATTTGTTTTAAACTTACGTTTATTATAGTAAATTTAGAACGAATTTGCAATAGAATTTTTTTACATTCGATGCCTTTAGTAAAATATTATTTTACTGGAGGTCTTTTTTTTGATAAAAAAAGGAGAATGAAAATGAAAAAAAGATATTTAAGAGCATTTACAGATGCAGAAAAAAATTTATTTAATACAAAAATAGAAAAGGATAAAATAAGATATTCAACTATGTCAGTTTACTCATATCTACTAAAACAGTTTGGAGATGCTCAAGTAGAAGAATTAGAAGTATCATATAGAAGCTTTTTAAAGAAGTATCATAAACATCATGAAAAAATTTCAAAAGATACTTTAGCTAATAGATTATCAAAACTTATAGAGCTTGGACTTATCCAGTTAACTAAAATAAAACAAAAACATATTTATAAACTTGTAAGAAAGGTAGACAGTTTTTCAGACAGTTTTTCAGACAGTCAAAATGTAGTTGAAACTGTTGAAAATACTAGCTTAGAAAGTGATAGTGAAATCCCTAAAGCTAAAAGCTTAACTAGAGATATAAATAATATATATATAAGTGCATCTGAAGCAGATACAATTGCAAAAGAAATAATTAAAGAATTAGCTATAAAAAGAAAAATAGTTAAGAAAGCTATATTGCTTAGAGTTAAAACAGTTTATAGCAATATAAATAAAGCAGGAGCTATTCCATATATAACAAAAATTGCAATTAATGCAGTTGAATATTTTAATATAGCAGCAACTAGAGCAAATAAAATTATTACAGCAAACAAAAAAAATAAGCTAATAAAAAAAGAAAAGCAAATGAAATTTAAAAATCATGAAGAGCGAGAGTATAGCAAAGACGATTACGAGGATATGTATGATGATCCAAGTATAGCATTTTGTTAGATTAAATAACTTACAACTTGTCCATAATATGCCATAGAGGTGATATTTAGTGTATAAGTGTAAAAAAACATTAATAAGAATAAATATACTGTTAACATTGGCATTAGCAAGCAGTTTAATATTAATAGCTTGTGCTATAATTTAGCTAATTAAAATTGAATAAGGTGGGTGCGTATGGCTTTAGGTAATAGGCTTAAGGAAATAAGAATGCGAGAATATATGATGAATCAAAAAGATTTTGCAGATATGCTTGGCATTAGTAGAAGCACATATAACAATTTAGAAACTGGAAGAGTTGATGGCAGAATAGAAACAGCTTTAATAATCTCAGAGGCTCTTAATATACCAGTACACGAAATATGGCACTTGAAATAGTGCTTCTACCCACCTTTTAAATCGCTAAATTAAGATTTTTGCGTATAAAATTAATTTTTATTTTAAAATAGGTATCAAAAAGTAATTTAAGACATATAGTAGAGTATAAGGCAAGTCGGACAAAGTGAATAAGCGTACTACAATAGCAAACAGTGATGTGTATAGTGCATCAATAATATTTAGCTGAGTACCAAAAATTTATGATGAATTGCACTTGTTTACTAATTTGATACGGAGGAAATAGAAATGGCAAATAGATTGCAGATAATTATAGAGTTTAGCAGATATGAAGTAGAAGAAGTTGCTGCATATGCTAAATTAAAAGAACTAAGTTCACCAGGAGCATTAATAAAAGATGCACTTATGGGAAAAATCCCATTTGAAATGTTAAGAGCAATTACAAAGGGGACTGCTGAAGAATGAAAAATAAAGAAGTTAAAACATTAACTTTTAAAGAGCTTGGTGAAAGAATGCAGGTAGCAGTAGAGATTGCAACTTTTATAAGCAAAGATAAATCTTATAATGCAATAAAAGATTTAAGAGATAAGATTTATAGTGATCTAGTTGAGATAGCCTTTAGTAGAAAAAAGGCATAAAAAAAGCCTATCCGTTGATTGGATAGACTTGGGCTAGGTAACTATCACTCGCTACTAAAGCACGCTACATGATAGCTTATGCATACCAACTTTAAAAGTTGCTTAATTCTAGTCAAATACTACAAATCGTAATATATTCTTAATAATTTAAGTTAAAAGAGATTCGGCAATTCTAGCTCCTGCTGAGAAAGCCATGGCAATCATAGAGATTATTAATCCAGTTGTCATCAGAAATCACTCCCTTATAATTTGTATTTTATGATAGTAGTATTTGTACTTTTCATTTTTTTATACATGCTGAGGTGGAAAATATGATTAATAGATTTTTAGAAAAGAAACATATTAGATTAAGCTTTCAAGAATTTTTTGCACTTGAAAGAGGAGAATTAACTTTAGAAGATATTTATTTCGATAGAAAATTAGAAAGTTTTGCTGGCAAAGTAATGAAGTCAGAATATAAATTAGCAGTAGTATTTATGATTGCATCAGGACTTTTAGTATTATCAAATACACAAGCTCTAGCGGTCGATACAAGTAAGATAGATAATTTAGGCTTATCAGTTCTTGGAATAGTTCAAACTGCGGGATATTGGTTTTGCTTAATCCTTGCTACTAAAGATATTATCAGTGCGTTGATGGAGGGAAATACTAAGAAGATAGGAAGTATAGTAGTTCATTATCTTTCAGCATTTGGAGCATTCTATGCTTTGCCTTGGCTATTTGATTTAATAAAAGAATTATTGGCGTAGGAGGGGTAAAATATGGATTTTATTTTAGAACCAATTAAAGAAGGTCTAGCAAGTACTGGAATATATATATTAACAGTTTTAGTGAATGGAAGTTACTATATATGTTTAACTGCAAGTATTGGAGGATTATTAGCATATTTAGCTGGATTTAAAAGTGGTGGAAGATGGACTACTTTAAGCTTAATGATTTATGCGACTTTACAAGCAGTTCTAGGAGCATTAAAGTAATGTTTGCAAAAAAAGAAACTCGCATGAGTTTAGAAAAATGGTTTGCACTTACTAAACCTAAGTACACATATATTAAAATTACTCCGGATAAGTCTATTAAAAGTTATAACTCAATAAATATTGCTAAAGCTATAAAGTATACTTATAAATCAATTAACAAAAGAATTAAGATAGAGCAGAAGAAAATTTGGTTTGAAACTAATTTCAAAGTTAGCTATATCATAGATATTAAAGATGGAGGGGCTAGTTTTTATTTTCTAGTTCCTCAGGTCTTTAAGGCAATTATTATAGAAAAAATTAGAGAGATATGGGCAAAGGCAACTTTAGAAGAGATAGAAAAGTTAGAGGAGCATACGAAGGAAGTTGAATGCTATCAAGTAGCTTATAAGAAAATGGATGCACTTAGTTTAAATGTAGATAGAAGAAGTGCTGAGCCTTTAAGCAGTATATTATCCGTTATCGAAATAATGAAAGAAAGTGATAGGATAACTATAATTTACAATTTTCTACCAAGGACTAACGGAGGTTGGGAAAATGAGTATAGAGATACTATCAAAGATTTAAAAGAGGGTAAAAATATAAATAGAGAAAAATCAGATGTTCAAGTTTTGGCAATGAATTCTATAATATTTTTACTAGGATTAATGGAAACTATTATGAGTACAGTTGGTGAAATATTTGGTGCAAATATTAAAGAAAAAGATATTGGGCTAGTTGAAGCACTTACAACAGCATTACAGGATAATAAAATTTTATCAGGTGCAACTACTAAGAAAAAGGATTCAAACGTACTAGATGGACAAATAGCTATTCTTACAGATGGTATAGATGCAACTAGAAGAGAAAATAACGCTATATCAGTCGCTCATGCATATAGAGTCTTAGATGAGGACAATGAGCTTGTATATAAAAAAGTTAAAAAAGATTTTGATATTTTAGATTATAAATTTAATAGAATTGATATAAATACTTTTTCAGTTCAAGAGTGTACTAATTTTTTACAAATACCATCAAGGCTTATTTTAAAAGCTTTTAATAAGATAGGGCAAGTTAAAGTAAATGAAAATCCAGTACCAGAAGAGCTAAGAGAAGGATATATAAACTTAGGTGAAGTTAAATGCAAAGGTATAAAACAAGAATCATTTTTACAGGACCATAAAGATATTGGAGCAATGCCTTTATATGTTGCTGGTAGACAAGGAAGTGGAAAAAGTACCTACTTTGCTAATTATGCTAAATATTCGATAGATAATAAGGAGAGCGTGGTCCATATAGATTTTATAAAAAATTGTGAAGCCTCTAAAGATATAGAAAAAGCAGTTGATAAAGATAAAGTAGTTATATTAGATTTTAGTACAGAAGATGGATTGCAATCACTAGCATATAATGAAATAAATTTCACGAAAAATATGACTTGGTTTGATAAGCAGCAACTAGCAAATAAAAAAACATCTTTAACCTTAGAGCTTGTAAATTCTATAAATGATGCTGGAGAGCCATTAAGTCCTAAGATGGAAAGATACTTAACTGCTTGTACTGATATTATATATCTTAATGACCAAGCCACTTTTAAAGAAGTAATAAAATGTTTGCAAGATTTTAGATATAGAGAAACTATAATTGATACTATACCAGAAGAGTTAAAAGAAGAATTGCAAGATGAAATTAATACTTTATTAGAGTTAGATGAGTGGAGCAAAGCTACCAAAGATAATCCAAGTGAAAAAATAGGAACTAGAGATAGTAAGATAGAAGGAATATTAGATAGGGTAACTTTACTCAAAAGAGATTTTTATTTAAAGAAAATGTTTAATAAAGCCCCAAAAAATAATATTAATTTTGTGGAAATCATGGAGCAAGGAAAAGCTATATTAATAAGAATGCCTCAATCTAAATTTAAGAGATATGTAAAAAATGTTATAACTACTTTTTTAGTAACTAAGTGTTGGCTTGCGTGTGAAACTAGAGGTGAGTTGCATGAAGAGCCTAGACGGTGCCATGTGATGATAGATGAAATTTCACAAACTAAGACTGCTGAGAAATATATGGAATCATTATTAACTCAAACTAGAAAGTTTAGAATGAAATTTGTACTTACTGGACAGTATCTTGACCAACTAGATAAGAATACAATTTATAGTTTAAAAGGTGCTGGTACAAGCTTCATGCTTTTAAAAGGCACTATAAAAGAAGATTTTGAGTATTTGAAAGATGAATTAAATGGGGAATATGAATATGAGGACTTAAAAGAAATGGAAGAGTATAGCTCACTTAATCTTATAGAAACTACAAAAGGCAAGGTGAGTTTTATAAGTAAACTACCAAAACCTATAAAAAAGAAGGGCTAGATTACTCTAGCTCTTCATCAATTTTATTTTTTAATAGCAGCAAAGTATCTTTATCTAATACTTTAAAGTCTATTAAATCAATTACATGACACTCTAAGGCTTCAGCAAGTGCCAGTAGTTCCCACATTTTAGCATCAAGAAAGTTATTTTCTATTACAGAGATTCTTGATACTGAAAGTTTAGATTTTATTGATAATTTAGTTTGGTTCATATGCTTCAACTTCCTTATTATTCGTATTCTAAATATTTTACCACCTTCTACAAAATCAGAAAAATCTTGGAATGCTTTAATTATAATACTCAAAAAAATTGGAATAAAGAGGGGATTGGAGGGGTATTTGTCGAAAAATTCCATATATAAATAATTTTTAAGAAAAATAGATGATATAATAATACTAGACAATTAATTTAGTCACTTTGAGGGGGAAAAAAATTGAGAAGAACTTTTGAGGAATTAAGTGAGAATATGGTATATGGTAATGAGAACACTAAATTAGAAAAGAAAAAAATATTATTTGAAAAAGTTTTAAGAGAACAACTCGAACTTTATAGAGAAACAAAGAAAGAGCAAGACTTTAATTAGTCTTGCTCTTTGTTTATTTCTTCTAAAGTTAAGTAATTTTCAACTATATTTAATATAGACTTTTTAAAACCTTCATTTCTATGAAGGTCCTGTGGTGAAGAGATTTTATTAGCTGATAAAAATCTTTGATATATAATATCTACTTCAGCATTTAAATTAATATTAAAACTTTTAATCTCTTCTTCAGCATTTAACCAATAAGTTACATTAGTATCAAAGAAATCAGCCAGTTTTACAGCCATGTTTTTACTTGGCGTTCTAGCTCCTCTTTCTATATCACCAATTACTCCAGTTGCACATTTAAGTTCTTTTGCTAAAGCTGTCTGTGTAAAATTTACATTTAATCTGCATTTTTTAAGACGTTCTGCAAATACCTTATTCATTTCATAAACTCCTACCTTCCATATTTTGTTAAAAATATCCATACCAAAATGATAACATATAAATTCTCGCAATACAATAATACTGCGAGAATTTATATGTTATTTAATATTTATTTAGGTTAATAATGTGAGAATATTTTTAAAAAAATAAGTATTTTATTAATAAATAGAAAATAATGGGAAAATAAGAAAAAAATACTTGAATTTCTCGCATAATGCGATAAAATTATAAATATAAATAATATTTGCGAGAATGGAGAACAGATGAACTTAAGAAAATTAAGATATGAAAATGGATTGACAAGAGATTATGTTTCAAAACAACTTGAAATCACAGGAGATCATTTAAATGCTATCGAAAGAGGAGCAGCAAGATTAACAAGTGATAAAGCTTTTATACTTAGCAAGTTATATAGAGTTGATGTTGACAAGATATTAAAGTAGGAGGTGAACAACTGATGACTAAGGCACAAAAACTACTTCAACTGCAAGAAAAATATTTGAGAGAAAAACTTGAGCTTAAAAGATTAGTAGAAACTGAAAAAGATAAAAAAGAAAAGGAGGATTAAGTGATGGATGCAAAAAAAATTAGTGAGTATATGAAAATTATGAGTTGGTTAAATGTTAAACCAACAGCTCATGCAGCTAAAAGATATCAAACATTAAATTTAAAAGTTAAATTATAAGCAACAAGGGGTGAAAAAATGACAAGGAATAAATTTTACTGGCTAAAGTTACAGGCAGATTTTTTTGATAGAGAAGAAGTTAAAGTTATAGAAGCTCAACAAAATGGACATAAATACGTTAATTTCTATCTTAAATTAATTCTTAAAAGTATTAACAATGGTGGAAGATTAATGTTTAGAAATATTATACCGTACACACCAGAAATGTTATCCACATTAACTAACACAGATGTTGATACAGTACGAGTTGCAACAGATATGTTTATAAAACTAGGATTGATGGAGCAATTAGATGATGGAGCCTTGTTTATGGTAGAAACACAAAATATGATAGGTTCAGAAACTAAGTGGGCTGAGAAAAAAAGGTTGCAAAGAGAGAAAATAAAAGAAGAAAAAAAAGCGTTAGAGGGTGGGGACAATGTCCCTAAGTTGTCCCGAAATGTCCGACAAGAGAAAGAGATAGAGAAAGAGATAGAGAAAGAGATAGAGAAAGATATAGAGAAAGATATAGAGAAAGATATAGAGAAAGATATAGAGAAAGAACTTAGTAGTAGTTTTAGTGAAGTTTTTAAAGTTATAGAAAAATGTGGATTTAGAGTTACAGCTATGTTAGCAGAAAATTTAAATAATGATATTGAAGAGTTTGGAGCAGAGTGGGTTAAAGATGCAGCAGTTATAGCAAGTAATAGAGCTAAAGTAAATTATAGCTATATGAAAGGTATTTTAGATAATTGGGCAAGAGATGGCAAAAAGGAAGTGAAGAAGAGTGGAAAGTGTGATGAAAGTTCTAACAGGAAACTTGCAGACGAAGGAATCGGTCTTTAGTAATCAACTTGGAAGTTGTCCAGAATGTGGAGAAATTATTGAAAAAGATATAGTTATAGTTAATAAAAAAATGAGAGTTAAAGTTTTATGTAGTTGTGCAAAGGAAAAGAAGGTAAGAAAAGAACAACGGGAAGAAGCAATGCAAAAACAAATAAGGCTCAATCAAATGTTTACTAATAGCCTTATGGACAAGCAGTTTCTAAATTCAACTTTTAATAATTGGGACAAGAGCAAAGGAAATCAAAAAATATTTAATATTACATCTAAGTATGCACAAGGTTGGAGAAAAATGAAAAGTGAAAATATTGGCTTACTACTTTATGGTAATGCTGGTAATGGAAAAACATATGCTACTTGCTGCATAGCAAATTATCTTATGAGTAGAGAAGTGCCAGTAATAGCATGTGGAATAAATGCTATATTGCAAAGAATTCAAAGTACTTATAACTCTTATGGTAAAGAGGGAGAAAGTAATATTATTAGGAGCTTTACAAATGCTGATTTACTTATCATTGATGATTTAGGAGTAGAGCAGA
Organism: uncultured Clostridium sp.; assembly: GCF_947036855.1. Taxonomy (GTDB): domain Bacteria; phylum Bacillota; class Clostridia; order Clostridiales; family Clostridiaceae; genus Sarcina. Next base: position 546 of record NZ_CAMQRY010000039.1, on the reverse strand, counting down.
GTACAGAGTGGGCAATTACTAGAATATATAACATTATTGATTCAAGGTATAGAAATAATCTACCAACTGTAATTACAACTAATCTCGAATTAGTTGATATAGAGAAGAAATATGGAAAAAGGACTTATGATAGATTACTAGAAATGTGTACTCCAGTTCTAAATGAAGGTAAGAGCATTAGAAGAGAAAAGGGAAAAGAAAAAACAAATGTATTAAAAGAGTTATTAAATAATTAGGGGGAGCTATGAGGGTTTTAATATGGTTATTTGGAGTATTAATTTTCCTTGCATTTTTTAAAGCTGCATCTAGGGGGGATAGGGAAAATGATAATTATTAGTCCGTTACACATTATCAAAATTGCATGTGAAAGAGCCAAGCCGAGGCTAGATAGGTTGATAAAGAAAAGTAAGGGAAGAATTAGGTATAACAAGAGGATTAGGAATAGAAATAAGACTAGAAAATAATAGTGCAAGGTTCGCGACATACGCTCCTTTTAGGAAAAAACAGAATGTTAAACAGATGAATATAAGAATATATGTAGAAATT
>NZ_CAMQRY010000038.1 GCF_947036855.1 uncultured Clostridium sp. | reverse complement strand
CTGATAGTAATATAGATTCTTGGTTTGTGGGAGCAACACCTTACTATACAATGGCAGTTTGGGTTGGTGAAGATATTCCTAAAGCACAGAATATTGGAGGAAGTGGAGTACCAGGACAAATTTGGAAAGAAACAATGCAGAATATTCATGTAGATTTAGAGGAAAGAGATTTTGAGAAGGCAAATTAATATATGAAGATAAAACTTGCTATAAATATATAGTGAGTTTTATTTCTATTTTGAAATAAAATCCATAAAATGGTAAAATTAAAATTGTAGTAAATTAAAAGGAATGATTTTATGGAGAATTTAAGGGTAGAAAAAAATATCATAAATAATAAAATTAATAAAAATGATTTTGTAGATGGGTTTAAAAAAGGAATACCAATAGGACTAGGATATATTTCAGTTTCTATAACTTTTGGAATGATTGCAACTAGAGGCGGAATTGATATACTTGATGCAGTTTTAATTTCTATGACTAATCTTACATCAGCAGGACAATTTGCAGGGGTTGACCTTATACTTAGTGGGGCTATGTATCTTGAAATTGCACTTACCACTTTTATTATCAATATAAGGTATTCACTTATGTCATTTGCGATATCTCAAAAACTTCAAAAAACATCTCTTATTAAGAGAATGATTATAGCATTTGGGATTACAGATGAAGCATATACACTTGCGTCTGTTGAAAAAGGAAGTATAAGTGATAAGTTTATGCTAGGGCTTATTACTTTTCCTTATATAGGATGGGCACTTGGTACATTTATTGGAGCAGTTAGTACAGAGTTTATGAGTCTAGAGCTTCAAGATGCACTAGGAATTGCTTTATATGGAATGTTTCTTGCAATTATAATACCCGCTGGGAAGAAAGATAAAGGGATTTTAAAATCTGTAATTCTTGCAGGGATTTTAAGTGTAGGATTTTTTTATCTTCCTATTTTAAATAAAGTTTCAAGTGGATTTGCTCTTATAATATGTTCTCTTTTAGCAGCACATATTATGGCAAAGATTATGCCTATAAAGGAGGAAGAGTAAATGTATCTTGTAATATGTATGGTAATTCTTTGTATTGTAACTTATATACCAAGAGTTGTACCACTTATAATAAATAAAAAAATTGAATCAAATTATATAAAATCGGTACTTCACTATATGCCATACTGTGTATTATCAGCAATGACATTTCCGGCTGTTTTTTATAGCACACAAAATATGATATTTTCATTTGTAGGAACTGGTGTTGGAATATTTTTAGCATATAAAGGACAAAGTCTTATAAAAGTAGCAATGGCGAGTGTTTTAATTGTTTATATATTGAATATTATATATTGATATTTTAGTGAGATAAATTAATATAAATAAAGTAGAAGAATACGGCAGAGTCATTCTTTTATAAAGTAAGATTGTGTGTAAAAATATAATCTTAAAAAATGTTAAATCTTAGATTTAAAAATCTAAGATTTTTTTGCGTAAAATTTGAATGAAAATATATATATTATAAAATAAAATAAAAAAATATATATAAATAAGTTTTTTAAATTATATAGAACTTATTTTGCATGCGAAATATTTAGATTTGTATATAATATTATGCAAGGTATTCATGTAAAATATAGCATGTATACATTTACTACATTATCTATTTATAAACTATACAAAAACATAACAATTTTTATGTTAAATATATGGAAGAAAATGGGATTATATGATAAAATTAATAGAAGTTAAATTAAAGACTTTATAGTTTGCAAAGGAGGAGAATAATTTGACAGGTTATGATGAATATTTATTCCATGAAGGAAAACATTTAGAGTGTTATAAATTTATGGGTTCACATATAAGAAGAGAAAATAGAGAAATGGGAGTTAGATTTACTACTTGGGCTCCAAATACAAGTGATATTTATGTTGTTGGTGATTTTAGTAATTGGGAAATTAAAGAAGAGTTTAAAATGGAAAAGGTTACTGAAAATGGTCTTTGGACAACTTTTATTAAAGGTGTTAAAAAAGATAATAGATATAAATTTGCTATAAAGGATTGTATATTAGATAAATATATTTTAAAAAGTGATCCATATGCAAGGTTTTCTGAATTCAGACCACTGACAGCATCGGTAGTTATACCATCTAGTTCATATAAATGGAGTGATAAATCTTATATTAAAGCTAGAAAAAATTTAGATATTAAAAAAGCGCCTATTAATATATATGAAGTACATCTTGGCTCGTGGAGAAGAAATGGTGAAAATTATTTGACTTATGAAGAGCTTAAAGAAAGTCTTGTTAAATATGTTAAGGAAATGAATTATACACATGTAGAATTTATGCCCTTATCAGAACATCCGCTTGATGAATCATGGGGATATCAAAGTACAGGATTTTATTCAGTAACTAGTAGATTTGGAAATCCAGAGCAGCTTAAAGATTTAATAAATGAATTTCATAAAAATAACATTGGTGTAATTATGGATTGGGTTCCTAGTCATTTTTGTAAGGATGAACATGGTCTTTATAATTTTGATGGGGATGCAACTTATGAATATGAAGAAACTTGGAAAGCCGAGAATAAAAACTGGGGTACACACAATTTTGACCTTGGTAGACCAGAAGTTAAAAGTTTTTTACTTTCAAATGCTATGTATTGGATTAAAGAATTTCATATAGATGGAATACGAGTTGATGCAGTTAGTAATATGATTTATTTAAGTTATGGAAAAGAGTCAGATGAGTGGATTGCTAATGAAGATGGAAGTAATACGAATAGTTATGCTATTGAATTTTTAAAAGAATTTAGTGAAGCTATAAATAGTAAAGAAAAAGGTATTATTTTAGCAGCAGAGGAATCTACAACATATCCTGATATAACAAAACCTGTTTTAGAAGGTGGTCTTGGATTTAATTTAAAGTGGAATCTTGGTTGGATGAATGATTCTTTAAAGTATGTAGAAGCAGAGCAATGTGAGAGAGCAGGTGAACATAATAAACTGACTTTTGCAATGATGTACAATCATACAGAGAATTTTATACTTCCGATATCGCATGATGAAGTTGTTCATGGAAAGAAATCTCTTTTAAATAAAATGGCTGGTGATTATTGGAATAAGTTTGCTGGGATTAGAACTTTTATGGGTTATATGATTGGTCATCCTGGTAAAAAACTTATGTTTATGGGCTGTGAGTTTGGACAATTTATAGAGTGGTGTGATACAACTCAGTTAGATTGGAAGCTTATAAATGAATATGAAATGCACAAAAATACACAAGAGTATTTTAAGGATTTAAATCTACTATATTTAGAAAATAATGCATTATGGGAACTTGATCATGAGCATAGTGGTTTTGAGTGGATTGAAGCCGATAATAGAGAGCAAAGTATTTATATTTTTAAAAGACAGGGAATAGATGGACAAGTCTTAATCTTTATTTGTAATTTCACATCGAAATATTATGAAAATTATATAGTAGGCGTTCCTTTAAGTGGAGAGTATATAGAAATATTAAATTCGGATAATAGTAAATATGGTGGTAGTGGGAAAGTTAATGAAGGTATTATAAAATCAATTGAATCTTCATATCAAAATATGGAACATTCAATTAACATAAACATAGCACCAATGGCGACTATGATTTTGAAATTTAAATAGAGGTGAGATAATTGAAAATTTTATTTGCAGCAACAGAAGCACATCCTTTTATAAGAACAGGTGGGCTTGGTGATGTAATAGGTTCACTACCAGAAAAAATAGCACAGATAGGAAATGATGTTAGAGTTATAATTCCAAAGTATAGTGTTATAAAAGATGAGTTAAAAGCAGAAATGAAGTCTATAAAAAAAATATATGTAAAAGTTGGTTGGAGAAATCAATATTGTGGTATTGAAATGATAAAGCATAAAAATGTTACATTTTATTTTGTAGATAATGAGTATTATTTTAAGAGAGATGGAGAATTATATGGTCATTATGATGACGCTGAAAGATTTGCATTTTTTGATAGAGCTGTTTTAGAAATTTTAAAAGAAATAGATTGGTGTCCTGATATTATAAATTGTAATGATTGGCACTGTGGAATGATACCAGCACTGTTTAAACTTGAATATGTAAAAGATAAATTTTATAAAAATATAAAAATAGTATTTACGATTCATAATATTCTGTTCCAAGGAATATACTCAAAATATATGCTTTCAGAGCTTTTTGGATATTCACTAGAGCAGTATGATAATGGACAGTTAAAATTTGATGAAGGTTGTATAAGTTTTATGAAGGGTGGAATTGTCTATGCTGATAAAATCACAACTGTAAGTGAAAGTTATTCAGAAGAGATTAAAACACTAGAATATGGTGAAAGACTTGATGAAGTTTTAAGATATAGAGATGGTGATTTAATTGGAATTGTAAATGGGATTGACTATGATGAATATAATCCAAAGAGTGATAAGTATATTTTAAAGACATATGATGTAAATACTATAGAAGATAAGTCTATAAATAAAGTGGCAATGCAAAAGGAACTAGGACTTAACATAAATAAAGAAATGCCTATAATAGCGCTTATTTCAAGGCTTACAAATCAAAAGGGTATTGATTTAATTATGAAAGAGATTGAAAACTTAGTTGTAAATAATGATGTGCAGATAATTATTTTAGGAACTGGTGATAAAAACTATGAAAATTATTTTAGTGAACTTGCATGTAAATTTAAAGGACAAGTTGCAACTATTATAACTTTTGATACAGCGCTATCACATAGAATTTACGCAGGGGCTGATATGTTCCTTATGCCATCAAAGTTTGAACCTTGTGGGCTTGGTCAGCTTATTGCACTTAGGTATGGAACAGTTCCGATAGTTAGGGAAACAGGTGGTCTTAGAGATACAATAGAGCCTTATAATGAGTATATGGGTAGAGGGAATGGATTTAGTTTTAAGAACTATTATTCATATGAATTAATGAATACAATTTTATATGCACTAGAGATATATAAGGATAAAGAAAGTTTTAAAAATATAGTAAGTAATGCTATGAGTTCAGATAATAGTTGGGATTTATCAGCTATTGAATATTTAAATGTATATAATTTTGCAATGGGTAAATAAAAAATAAGGGGTGTTTAGAATTTATGAGAGATAATAAAGAAATGGTAGCAATGATTTTAGCAGGTGGACAAGGAACAAGACTTGGAGTTTTAACAGAAAGACTGGCAAAGCCAGCAGTACCATACGGCGGAAAGTATAGATTAATAGATTTTCCATTAAGTAACTGCGTTAATTCAGGTATAAATACAGTAGGAGTTGTAACTCAGTATAAGCCAAAAGCTATATATAGTCATATAGGTGAGGGAGAAGCTTGGGATCTTGATAAGATAACAGAGGCTGGAGTTAGCTTTTTACCTCCATACACAGAAGAGGATAAGGATAACTGTTATAGAGGCACAGCAGATGCAATATACCAAAATATTGAGTATATAGATAGCTATAATCCAGAGTATGTTTTAATTTTATCAGGTGATCATATTTATAAAATGAATTATGATAAAATGCTTCAGCAACATAAGGAAACAAAGGCAGATGCAACAATTTCTGTTATAAATGTTTCAATGGAGGAAGCTAGTAGATTTGGTATTATGAATCTTAAAAATGATAATTCTATAGATTCATTTGAAGAAAAACCTAAAGTTCCAAAGAGTACAACAGCATCAATGGGAGTTTATATCTTTACTTGGAGTGTTTTAAAAGAGTATTTAATTTCAGATAATAAAAATGATTTATCTGAAAATGACTTTGGTAAAAATGTAATTCCACAGATGCTTGCAGATGATAGAAAAATGTATGGATACAGATTTAAAGGATATTGGAGAGATGTTGGAACTGTAGAAAGTTTATGGGAAGCAAATATGGATATCTTAAATCCTAATTGTGAGCTTAATCTATTTGATAGTAAGTGGCAGATAACATCAACAAATATGACAACTTATGATAAGTGTCAGATAGAACTTACAGCAAGTGTTAAAAATTCTATTCTTGGAGATGGATGTAAAATTCAAGGTACAGTAAAGAATAGTGTATTATCACCAGGAGTTGTAATTGGCGAAGGGGCTGTTGTTAAAAATTCAGTTATACTAGGGCATACAATAGTTGAGCCATATGCATTAATTCAAAATGCTATAATTGGTGGAAGAAGTATTATAAGAGAAGGTGTTGTTATAGCTAGTAAAAAAAATATAGTAACAGTTGGGCGTAAAAGAGAAGTTAGTAGAGTCAATCATGTAGAAACACTTGCAAACTTTTAAATAAAAAAGTATAAATTTAATATAAAAAATGGGCAATATCTTTTAGCGGTATTGTCCATTTTAGTATATGAAAAACTATATTTCATATACTAAATTAAGTTTAAGTTCTTCTGCTTTTATATAAGCATCATCCATTGCATAGTCCCACATTTGCTCTGGCATATGGCAATCAGACGATATTATAGTTTTAATATTTTCTTCTTGTACTCTTTTCCAAAACTCCATATGTGGATAAGTAAGTCTTTGTCCATCGGGGAAATCTTTAAGTCCTCTTCTTATACCATTTGCATTAAATTCTATAATAATCCCAGATTCTTTAATTGCAGCTATTAATATTTCAATAGCCTGTCTACAATTATCATCAAATGCAAGATTATTTATAAATACTAAATCAGGATGTGCAAATATTTTAAAATAATTTGTTTTAAGAGCCTTTGCAACTGATTTTGCATATATAATATAGTCTTTTGTTGAAGTTAAATCAAAAGAATTATAGAATTTACCATCTTCTATAAAATAGTGTTGTCCAAAAACTAAATAATCTATTTTATACTCATTAAATAAATATTCATAATACGGATGACAATCATCTGAATACTCTGATTCAAAGCCAACTAAAATTTTAATATCTTTTTTATATTTATTACGCAGTCTAAAACATTCATTAATATAAGCATCAACTTCAGAGTACATCATTCTATTACTAGATCTATCATCAGGATAGGCTATATGATCGCTTATTCCAATAATAGAAAGTTTACTTGCTATTGCTGATTTAACATAATCTTCCTCACTGCCACTCGCATGAGTACATCTATATGTATGTGTATGGTAATTAACTCTCATAAATAAGCCTCCTTTATAAGTTATGTATGTTAGTAATTCTAAGTATAACTATACTATTATTTTAACATAGAAAAAGTTCATTGCAAAAAAGAGTAAGAAAAAAGCTATATTCTAAGAAGGCATAAGTTTGCTTCTTAAATATAGCTTATCATTTATTTGTGGAAGAAACCTAGCTAAGATAGTAAAAAATATTAGGCTACTTCTATTTTTTGTAGTGTTAATTTAATTTTTTTAATACTGTTTTTATTAAGTGTTTTAACAGTGATACTGAAATTTTCACAGTCTACAATTTCACCTTCTAAAGGGATTCTATCAAGAGCTTCTATAATATATCCACCGATGGATTCAAATTTTTCAGAGTTTATGAAAAGCTGTAGTTCTTCATTTATAAGGTCTATTTTTGTATTTCCACAAACTATATACTCATTCTCAGAAACTTTTTTTATATATTCAGTTAAATCGCCATATTCATCATCAATTTCACCAAAAATTTCTTCAATAATATCTTCTATTGTTACAAGTCCAACAGTCCCACCATATTCATCAAGAACGATAGAAATATGACATCTACTAAGTTTCATCTCACTAAATAAATCAATTATCTTTTTAAACTCAAAAGTATATGATGCATTTCTTAAAATGTTTTTTACATCAAAGTTTTTCTTATTATAATCATCAAGTAAAATTAAATCTTTAACATTTAATACGCCTATTATATTATCAAGATTATCTTCATAAACAGGTACTCTAGAGAATTGATGTTCTCTAATAGAATTTAAGAGTTCTTTATAGGTAATAGTAGAACTAATAGATATAATATCAACCCTTTGAACCATTATATCTTTTACCTGTTGATCACCAAAATCAAAAACATTAAATAGCATATCTTTTTCATTCTCTTCAATAATCCCCTCTTCTTCACTAACATCAACAAGTGTTCTAAGTTCTTCTTCTGTTATGAATGGGTCTGTTTTATCAGGATTACCACCAAATAATTTTATAAATACTGATGATATTTTAGAGAATATAAATGAAAATGGTTTTAAAATAAAGACAATAATTGAAATAGGTCTTGCAACAAGCAAACTTATTTGTTCAGAGTATTGCTGAGCAAAGGATTTTGGTGTGATTTCACCAAAGATTAAAACAAAAACAGTCATAACTCCAGTAGCAATAGCAACTCCAGATGATTCATAAGGTGTATCAATTACAAGTCTTGTAGTAAGAACAGTAGCAATTGCAGAAGCACCTATATTAACTATATTGTTTCCTATAAGGATAGAACCTATTAAGTCCTTTGGGTTTTCAAGCAATTTTTCAACTAAAAGAGCTTTTTTATTACCTGATTCCTTTAAATGCCTTAATTTAATTTTATTGATACTAGTTAGAGCAGTTTCAGAAGATGAGAAAAATGCTGAAAATGCAATTAAAATAATTAACGAAAAAATTTGAATACTCGTTTCCGAATCCAAAAGATCAACTCCCTTTATAAAATAAAATAATGTGCTAATTTATAAATATGCTATGCGTTATAAAAAAGTACAAAAAAAATGAAAAGTTTTTTTAGAAATGAAACAAAAGATATGTATTGTGCACTAATAAATTATAGATATCTATTTCAAAATTAAAATTTTTATGAAATTAGTGAATAAAGAATGGCAAAGTTTAATAATTAGTTTGAGTTGAATTATACTATAAAAGTAAAATAATGTAAATTGGATGAAGGAGGATGTTATGGAAGAGTTTACAGAACTTTATAAATTAAATAAAGATAAGATATATAAATTCTTTTTATATAAAACAAATGATGATTATATTGCACAAGAACTTGTTGCACAAACATTCTTTTTAGCATTTAAATCATTACATATGTTTAAAGGCAAATCAACTTTTAGTACTTGGTTATTTGGAATTTCAAAAAATGTTTTTAGAGAATATATAAGAAAAGAGAAAAAAATTGAGAGTGTTCCAATAGAAAATATAGAGAATACGCTTAAATATGAAGATGATAGTTCTAAAAATATTATAGGGGATAATGACATTAAAATATTATTTTTAGCAATTGATAGTCTTGATGAAATTTATAAGGAAGTAATAATGTTAAGAGCGGTATGTGAGCTTTCTAATTCAGAGATAGCACAACTTCTAGAAAAAAAAGAAAGTTATGTGAGAGTTATATTTCATAGAGGAAAAATAAAGCTTAAAGAAATTTTAAGTTCTAGGATGGTGATGGATGGAAATGGAAAATTGTAATGTAATAAAAGATTTAATAAGTCTTTATATAGATGATTTGCTATCAGATGATAGTAAATCTATGGTCGATAAGCATATTAGTGAGTGTGATGAATGTAAAAAATACTTAGATAATATGAGTGAAGATATAAAGTGTGATATAAGCTTAAATGAAAGTGATCTAGCACAAGTTAAGCTTGTGGAGAAAATTAAAAGAGCTAATAGTAAAAAGCTAATATTTATAACTGTTATAGGTGGCATATTTGCAAGTGTTTTCACAAGTGATGAGTGGATATTTAGAGGTGTTCTTATAATGCCACTTTTGGGGGCAGGTATTTACTTGAAATATAGAAGTTTATTTATAGCACCATGTATAGTGAGCATACTTAAAACTATTATAGATTTTTGTGATTGGTATGGAGGGATTTTAAATAATAACTATGATATAAGCTATACAGAGTATATAGGGGCTATATTTTATAGTTTTAGTTTATCTATAGTATTTGCTTTTTTTACAGGTATAGGTGTTATTATAGGGGTTTTAATAAAAAAAATATTTATAGATGAGTAATTGGAGGGAAAATAATGAAGTTTAAATTTAAAAAGATAGTTTTATTAGTAATACTTATAATAATCTGTGTAGGTTTAGTAAGGCTATATGAAAATAATGGTACAAGTAGAAGAAAACAAAGAAAAATAAAAGCAGAATTTGAAAGTTATATTAGTGAAACATATAAAGATAGAGATTTTTTAGTTTCAGATGTAAGGTATGAAAGTCATGAGGGGCATACAGTTCAAATGCACACAGCGATGGTTACATCAGAAAAGGAAGGCTTATATTTTTTTATAGAAAAAAGTAAAGGTGGAAGAATTATTGAAGAATATAATATGAGGTCTGGAAATTTAGATGATTATAAATTGGTTGAAAAATTTTCAAAGGAAATAGAAGATGCTATAAAAGAAGAAATACCAGATATTCTTTTAGGGAATGAAGGTGATAGTTATATAATTATGAATATAAAACAAGGTAAATATATGAATAGAGATATAAAGTTTACAAAGGATTTAGATGAAGATTTTATAGTTAATATAAGTTTAATGTCTGATGCACATAAGGAAGAGGATATAAATATAGCAAAAAATTCAAAAGCACAGGATATAAAAGCTATAAATATTGCAAAAAATTTAAATGATTATTTTTATAGAAATAAGTATAAAGGTATTTTAGGTATAATAGTATCTTTTGATAGTAAATATATATTTATTGATAGTGATAATATTGGTATAGAGAATAATAAAATAGAGAGTCTTATAAAAGAGGGGAGTTTAGATGTTATAGAAAAAGAAGATGGTGGACTAGATATAAAAATTTAAAACAAAATTTACAAAATGTATAAAGAATTTATAGAGTATGACGAATATTATATGTAAATAGTAGATTTGAAAAGAGGTGTTTGTGTTGAAGATAAGCAGAAATAGTAATACAGAAGAACTACAACAAATGTATAAGGTAAATGAACAAAATAATAAAGAGAAAGCTTCAGAACATTTAGGACAAGAGGAACTAGCGATTATTGGAAGCATAGGGATTTCACAAATAAATTTTACTAAAGAAGAAGAAAATACAAAAGAGCAGGAAATAGCATGTAAGATAGCAAGTGGAGATCATGTGAATGCAAATGATCTGTCATATATAAAATCTAAAAATCCATCACTTCTTAGTAGGGCAAATGATGCAAAACATAAAAAAGAACTTATTGAAAAAGAATTAAAAGATATACAAAGTAAAGAAGAAGCTCGTGAGATTTTAAGAAAGATACAAGCTGATATAAGATATCTTGAAGAACTTGAGAAAAGTAGTCAGCCATCAGATGCGATTAAAAATATTCAAGCTATAAATGAAGCTAGGGAAAATGTAATATTAAATATAAAAAGAAGTGCAAATTTTAGAAAAACTGTAAATAAATTAGTGTAGAGTATAAGAAAATTAGCTTGATAGGAAAGGCGATTTTAAATAATAATATGATATGTTAATTGAGGAAATAAAAAAATGTAAAAAAATGGTTGAAAAAAGAGTGTGAGAAGTGTATTATGTATATAAAGGAATTCCTAGTATATTACTGGGGATAAAAGGTTTATATTTTGCGTGAAATAAAATTGAATAATAAAGTACTTATCAAGAGTGGTGGAGGGACTGGCCCTGTGAAACCCAACAACCAGCAGTATAAATTCTGTATGGTGTTAAATCCTGCAATTTTAATTGATAGATAAGAAAACTAGTAAAAGGTTATTAGCTATTTTTCTTATCTAGAAAAGTAGTTTTTTTTATTAGAGGTGATAAATTTGAGTAATGAATATTTAAAAAGAATAAATAGAGAACTTGAAAAAAATTTAATAGGTTTTTTTAAGGAATTTCACAAAAATCCTGAATTATCAAATGAAGAATTTGAAACAACTAAACGGATTAGAGAACTTTTAGAACTTGCAGATATAGAAGTTTTAAAGTTACCACTCAAAACAGGACTTGTTGCAATTATTAGGGGGAGGAAAGCTGGAAAAACAGTAGCACTTAGAGCTGATATTGATGGACTGCCAATGGATGAGTGGACAAGTCTTGATTATAAGTCAATAAGAGATGGAAAAGCACATAGTTGTGGACATGATTTTCATTTTACATCACTTATAGGAGCAGCATATCTTTTAAAAGAGAATGAGGAACTTTTAAGTGGAAATATAAAGTTAATATTCCAAGCAGCTGAAGAAACAGGGCATGGTGCAGAAGCTATTATAAAAACTGAAGTGTTAGATGATGTAGAAGTCATTTTTGGACTTCATAATACAAGTGAGTTAGATGTTGGAACTGTAGCTAGTAGTTATGGACCTGTTACAGCAGCAGTTGATAGGTTTGAAATAAATATTAGAGGGATAGGCTCTCATGCAGCTTCACCAGAAAAAGCAAAAGATCCAATAATCGTTGCAGCAAATCTTATATCTTCAATTCAAACAATTATAAGCAGAAATATAAGTCCGCTTGATAGAGCCCTTATAAGTGTTACACATATAAAATCAGGGAATACATGGAATGTAATACCAACTAAATCATATATGGAGGGAACAGTTAGAACTTTGAATCCACGAGTAAGAGAACATATATATAATAGACTTATAGAACTGACGAGTGGAATATCAAAATCATATGGAGTTCATGTAGAACTTGAATGGCATAAAGGACCACCAGCAACTGATAATGATGAAAAATATACAGATTTTATATTAGATATAGCAGATAATATAGGATATAAAGTAGTTAATATGGAAGCTGGAATGGGGGGAGAAGATTTTGCTTATTATCAAGAGAGAATAAAAGGTAGTTTTGTTTTTATAGGAACAGGAAAATCACATCCACATCATCATCCAAAGTTTGAGGCAGATTTAAACGCTATAATAGGAAGTGCTAGGTATTTATATGAAATAGGTAAACAAGCAAGTGAAGAATAATTTTTATAAAATTTTATAAGTAAAATAATGGGGATGTATAAATTTATACATCCCCTAAATTTTAAATTGTATAAGCTATTATCTTAAGTTTTCCTTGTACATCAATATTACGAGTAAGTTCGATAGTTCCTGTACTAGTATTGTTACCACTTGGAATACTAGAATTTATAAGTCGTATAGTTGTTTTTTCAGAGATTGGTATAAGACCTTGACCATAAACGGTTCCAACAACTAAAAGTGGATAACTACACTTTATAAGTTTATTATCTAGATTTGGAATATTATCAATAACGGTAACTATAGAAGTAGAAAATTCAGAAACTTGCTCAATTCCTTCTACACAAATATACCAAGCAAAATCATAAAGACCAGATTCTAAAAATGTTATATCACCATTATCTTCAAGTTGTATAGCTGATTTTTTTTGTGGTATAGAATTATCAACTACAAAAGAAATATCATTCTGGTTAAAAACTATAGATTCACCTGATTTTATAGCGTATAGAGAATTGGTAACAATTGAATTTGAAATAGTAGATATTTTTTGAGCGGAAGAGGAATCACCTTTAGGACCTTGCTCACCAGTATCACCTTTAGGACCAATAGCCCCTTGGATTCCATCAACACCACGTTCGCCGGTAAGACCACGAGGTCCGATATCACCTCTATCCCCTTTTTTACCAGTAGGTCCACGTTCACCATTTTTACCAGTAGCACCATCAAGTCCACGCTCGCCAGTAAGACCACGAGGTCCAATATCGCCTCTATCACCTTTTATACCTTCAGGTCCACGTTCGCCATTTTCACCCGTAGCACCATCAGGACCACGTTCACCAGTAAGGCCACGAGGTCCGATAGAACCTCTATCACCCTTTATACCCTCAGGTCCACGCTCACCATTTTCACCGGTAGCACCATCAACTCCACGTTCACCAGTAAGACCACGAGGTCCAATAGAACCTCTATCACCTTTTATACCTTCAGGTCCACGTTCACCGTTTTCACCAGAATTACCCTTTAGACCACGAGGTCCAGTAAGACCACGAGGTCCAGTAAGTCCACGAGGGCCTTGAGAACCACGCTCACCAGTAAGCCCTGTATCACCTTTAGGACCTGGTGGTCCTATTTTACCAATTGTATCAAGTGCAATTATTGTAATACCAGCTTGCACAACTGTATCTAGGGCTAAAACAACTACTGCGTTAGTATTTCCATATCCTGTTACATTTACAAGTTCAAAATCAAAAGGTAGATTATCTTTAGAAACGGTTAAGATAGAATTTCCACCGAGCACACCTGTTTTAAGAGGACTTGCAGAAGCTTGGAATCTAACTTCACCATCAATTATAGATTTAATTGCAAAAGAAACTGATTGACCAGATGATCCACTTTGTGTAGCAACCCACCAGTCAACTGAATATTCTCCAGCTTTTAATATACAAAATTTATTATCAGAAATCTTTTTTAATAAAGTAGATTTATCAGATTCATAACTATAGTTAAATTTTAAAGGATCACCATATTTAAGTGTTGAAGATTCAGAGTTAAATGTATAAAGTAATCCGTCTAATACTGCGGTCATAAATAAATACCTCCTTAAAGTATTATTATATAATTATAATATTCATTTCATGATGTAAAGGTTACATAGTTTATGAATAGATAAAAGTATAATTTAAAAAAGAATAATATTTTATAAAAAAAAATAATATAATATTTAGAATAATAATATTTAAGGAGATAGTATGGATTATCTAAATGATATTTTGTTTGAACTTGCATATGAGTTAGATTTTTATATAGATTCAGAGGATGAATGTAGAAGGGCATTATTTTTAATGGCATATTTAAATGAGAGAAATTCAGAGAAAGCATTTAGTATATACTCAGAGGAAGATTTTTTAGCTATCAAAAAACATATAAATGAAAATTTTTAAATTAAAATAAAATTTGTTTGATTTAGGAAGTTAATGTTTATAGATGAGTTATGGTGATAATATAATATCAAAAGTGAAATATAAATAATTGAAAATCATTAAAAGAACAAAAAAAATATTGAAAGTGTAAAATATAGCTATGATAGTATGAGTAATTTATTATATGATATAAAAGTATATATTAATAAGTTGAAAGGAGTACTTTCATGGGAATATTAAATAAAGAATATATGTTTTTAGCTGTAGTTCATAATAAAGGAGATTTAGGGTATTTAATAAATTTTCCGGATATTGATGAATGTTTTACTTATGCAGATACTTTAGAACATGGATTAGTTCTTGCAAAAGAAGCTTTAGAGTATTGTATACACGGAAGACAAGAACATGGAGATGAAATTCCAGTAGCATCAAAAGAAAGTGATATAGAACTTCTTTTTGAAAATGATACTATAGTAGAAATAACAGCAAATATGAGAGGCTTTAGGGATGAGGTATTAGAAAATCCGATAGATAGAGATAATCATATTCCAGAATGGCTTGAAAGTATAGCGAGTACAAATAGGGAAAAGTTAAAAGGTGCTATGGAGTATATCGTTATGGAAATTGAAAGGGATTTAAAGCAAGAAGTATCTTATGAAGAGATGTCTATACTTTAGATTGTAACTAGAACTAGATTGAAAAATCTTTTTTCTAGTTTTTTTTATTTTAGAAAAAGTGAATATTTATATTAAAATTGAGTTAAATTAATAGAAACTATAGTATAAAAAACATCAAAATAAAAGCTGGATTTATAGGAGGTATAAATGATAAGATTTACTGAAAATGGAGTTGTTTTTAATATGAGAACAGCAGGGATAATTATAGAAGATGGATACGTATTTTTAGAAAGAAAAAATAGTGATGATTTTTGGTCTATTCCAGGAGGCAGAACTGAATTTATGGAGAAAACAGAAAAAACGGTTATAAGGGAGTATAAAGAAGAAATTAATGCACAAATACAAGTGTTAAGACAAGTATGGATTACAGAGGATTTCTTTGTATATGAAGATATGCAGTATCATGAGGTTGGATTTTATTATTTAGTTGAACTTTTAACAGAAAGTTTAAAGGTTAAAGATATAGACCATATTGGAAAAGAAGGGAAAGAAAATTTAATTTATAGATGGTTTAAACTTGATGAGTTACATAATATTCCTATATATCCTTTATTTTTAAAAGAAGGGCTTAAAAATATTCCAAGTAGATTAACTAAGGTAGTGCAGGAATAGTATATAGCTTGTTAATAGAAAGTTAATAGTAAATGATATTAGAATATATTAAAATTAAAGGTGAAAATAATGGGGTAGGAGTTTTTATATGTTGAAATTTTTAGGGAGTGGAAGTGCATTTAATACTGAACTTGGAAACAATAGTGCATTTTTAAAAGATGAGAAAAAAATATTGATTTTAGATTGTGGTGGAACTGTTTTTGAACAAATTCGAAAGTTGGATTTACTTGAAGGTGTAGATGATATATATGTATTTATAAGTCATACACATCCAGACCATATAGGAAGCCTTGGAGATTTAATATTTTATGCATATTATATATTAAAGAGAAAAGTCACTATAATTCATTTAGAAAGTGAAAAAATAGTTAATATTCTTAGCCTTCTTGGAGTTAAAGAGGAGTATTATAATCTTATTTCAGATACTGAAGTAAAACTAAATGATTTTAATGAATTAAAGCTTAATATAATTAGCACAAGTCACTCTGAAAGTCTTAAAGCATATAGTTTAATTTTAAGTTATAAAGGCAAAAAAATATATTATAGTGGAGATTCAAATAGTATAGATAAGATGATATTAGAAAAATTTAAATCAAGGGAAATAGAATTAATATATCAGGATACTTGTGGTATTGATTATGTAGGAAATGGACATCTTTATATAGAGAAATTATGTAATCTTATAGATGTTAAGTTAAGAAAATTTGTATATTGTATGCATTTAGATACACATATAGAATCAAGTGAGATAACAAAACTAGGGTTTAATATTGCTACAAGAGATAGATAAGTTATAAAGTAAAGCCAGAAAAGAGTAGATATTTGAAGGTTCAAAACCACAAATATCTACTCTTTTTAATTTTCTTCTATTATGATACCAACATTTGAAAATATAAATTTTTGATTACCAATATGTATTTCAGTTAGTGAATCACAGGACTTGATATATATATTATTACCAGAATATTTAGCTAGAATAGTTCCATTTTGAGCATAAATAGTTATATTGCTATTTATATTTTTAAAAGAGTTTTTATATTTACATAGAGTTCTTCTAAGAGGTCCTATAAAAAAACTAAAAAGAAGAAAAAATGATATTATGATACTTAATATAAGTAGAGTATAGCTAAGTTTTTTTGGCATAGTATCACATCCCTTTAATATAAATATTCTTTATATTATAAGCTTTTGTATATGTATATATATATATACAAGATAAGTTTTGTATGTTTTGGAGGTAAATAAAAAAAGAGATTATAAAAACCTCTTTTAGTAAAAGTAGCTAATTTAATATAAGATTAGCTATTAATTTGTGCAATTATTTTTGCATCTTTATGTGTAGTTGAGAAATTTGAAGTATTAAAATAATCTTCTGTATATATTTTATAACTATATGATTTTGTTAAATATGTGTAATAAGGTTGCGGTGAAAGCAATCCAATTTCATTAAATGGGATATGATATTTATTTATAAGTGAAACATAAGCATTAGCAAAAGTACAATCTACATTAATCCATCCAGTTGATGGAATATAAACTTGATTCCAAGCATGTCCCCCCCAAGACTTATTTCCATACCCCTCACCAGCAATAACTCTTGAAGAAAGCCCTGCATCATGTGCCATAATTGCATATAATGTACTAAAATCTTCACAAATACCAGTTCTAGTATTAAAGGTTTTGATTGCACTTTCGTTAGGCTTTCCATTATTATTCATAACAGCAACTTCTTCAGATTTATTATAAGTAATATTTCTACTAATCCAAACATAAATTGCTTGAGCTTTTTGATAATCATTCGTACATCCACTTATTATATTTTGTGTTTTATTGTAAATTTCAGAATTATTATTAAGTTGAGAAGATATGTGAGTTCCGTTAACGAGCATATTACTATTTGGATAATTCACATGAACAGCAGAAGCTTTATTAATAATAACTTTCTTTGGAATAGCAATATTTTCTATATTTTCACATGTTGTTTTATTTATATTAACACTCTCATTTGATTCATGAGTAGTATTTTCTTCTTTTTTTCTTCTTACAGAGCGAGAAGTAGATTCATAAGTAATAGGTTCTTGATTTTTTAGTTTAATTGATTGAGTTTTAAACCCATGCACCCCTGTAGCTGCTATACCAGCTGTTAAAATTGTTGCTACTATAAATGGTGTTACTTTTCTTTTACTCATAATGTTTCTCACTCCTAAATTTAAAATTAATAAATTGTTTTCATTTCTCTTCCTTTTAATAGTAACATTGGTAAAATGAACATTCAATTAACAAAAAATGCAATTTAAAAGGTAAAAAATATATATATTAGAATAAAATCGCAAAGAATAATGATTTTTATTTATAATTTCATTTGAAAAGAAGAAAAAAAATATAAATTAGAAATATTTAAATAGTTTGAATAAAAAGTTTAATTTAATTAAATAAATTATTAAAGTGTTATTTAAGAGTGGATTTTAGGTATTAAACATAAAAGAACAATATTCGATAATAATTATGGGGTTTAATAAAATATTAAAAAATAGGGGATTTATGATTTATGAAAAAATTATTAGCAAGTGATCTTGATGGGACATTAATACTTAAGGATAAGATATCGGAAAAAGATATTTTAGCAGTAAATACATTTAGGGAAAAAGGTGGTATATTTACTGTTTCAACAGGAAGACCAATGAATGGTGTTAGAAATATTGAAAAGGAGAATAATATAATAGTCGATTATTTTATTCTTTTAAATGGAGCATATGTTCTTAACTCTAAAAAAGAAGTTTTAAGACATTTATTTATAAATAAGGATATTGCAAGAGAAATAGTAGATGGACTTGGTAGAGAAAAGAAAAGAATTGGTATAGATACAGGGGAATCAACTTATTTATTTGGTTCAGTTGAAGATTTTCCATTTGAGAATGCTATAGCTATAGAGGATTTTAGTGAAATAAAGGAAGATATAAGTGTTATAGCCATGGATTTTGAGAATACAAATATTGAGAAACTTGAAGAAATAAAGGACGGTCTAATAAAAAAATATGGAAAATATGTTGAAGTATATAGAAATACAAAATATATAGATATAGTTCCGATAGGGTGTTCAAAAGGAACTGGAGTAGAACTTATAGCAGATATAACAGATATAGAAAGTAAAGATATATTCACAATAGGAGATTCTTTTAATGATACACCTATGTTTGAAATAACAGAAAATTCTTTTACATTCCATAGAGCTGAAATTGGGGTTAAAGAAATAGCGCAAAATTTAGTTGAAGATGTATCAGAATGTATAAGGGATTATATATTAGTATAATATATAAGAAATAAAAACAAAATTACTATCTCAAAAAGGTGTAACCTAAGTTTGAGATAGTGATTTTATTTTAGGCTTAAACTATAGCAAGATACCATTAAAAAAATCATAAAGCAAAATCCAGCTTCAAATAAATTGTTTGAAAGTATCTGTATTAATGAAAGTACAAAAAAAATCCAAGAATTAACTCTAGCAGCAAGAATTTTAGTTTTCAAGATAATCACCTCCAAAAGATTGAATAAAAAAAGCTGTATATATTAGATACTACATAAGTAAATAAAAAACCTTTGTTATAAAATAAGAGGTTTTAAAGCAAAATAGCATAATATAAATTTATTTGTTATAAATTAAGAAAAATAATGTTAATTTATTGAAAACACATAATTAAGTGGTAAATTTAAGAGAAGAATTCAGATAATAACTGAGTGATAGGAGTAAGAATGAAAAAAAGAATTTTATATTTATTTATGACTATTTTAGTTATAGTTTTAGGGCTAATATCAAGACAATATTTATTTAATATAGATATGCCTACATATATAGGTGATATTTTATGGGGTGCTATGGTTTATTTTGGATTTAGATTTTTATTTACTAAAGCAAAGCTTAGGATTTCATTTATTTTAGCACTTTTATATTCATATATAACAGAATTTAGTCAAATTTATCAAGGGGAGTGGATAAATTCAATAAGGAATACGACATTTGGTGCTCTTATTCTTGGGTATAATTTTAGTGTTTTAGATTTAATATTCTATACGGTAGGTATAATTATAGCAGTTTTATTTGATATATTAGTTTTGAAAAAAATATTTAAAAATCAGGAGGAAGAATAATGTTCAAAGGATATACAATAGTTACAGATATGGATGGTACA